>DASREJ010000090.1:0-23269 GCA_035652115.1 Bryobacteraceae bacterium | reverse complement strand
GCAACCAGCATGTCCACTCCGGCTACGTGCCGATATTCCAACCCAAATGGTTGAACGGCGGCGGCAATACGTTTTAGATCGTCGCGCCGAACTACAATATCGACGTGTCGGGTTAGCCGCCGGGCATCTGGGTCGACTTCTTCCACGTAGAGATAGACGGCGAGCCCGCCTACAACCCGATAATCAATGCCCGCGGCGCCGAATGCCTCTTCCAAAGTTGTAGCTAATTGAAATAGCCGGTACACTCGCTCCTCAAAGAAAGAGTTGACCAAGGCGGGCATACATACCCATTATGTAGTTTGAAAACCTGCGCGATCGATAAGCCGGTTTCTGTACCTGCAAGTGCAGGTGGCAACCATTCGTCTAGGCCTTTCATTACTGAAAGGCTCAAGCGACCTACCCGGAAGTGTTAGATGAGCCCGCGCCTCTTAGCGAGGTGAAGACTCAACGCGGAGCGGGCCACTCCTCCTCCCCTATTTGGTCTTGCTTCGCATGGGGTTTTCCCTGCCGGTCGCGATTACTCGCGCCGCGGTGCGCTCTTACCGCACCTTTTCACCCTTACTCGCCGGCAAGCCGGCAAGCGGTATATTTTCTGTGGCACTGTCCGTAGCCCGCGCCTAGATGAGCCCGCGCCTCGGGTACCCTTGGGTCCGAGGCGAAGATCCAAACTTGAGCGCGAACCCCCGGCCGTTAGCCGGCATGCTGCCCTATGAAGACCGGACTTTCCTCTCGATCCGCGGTAAGACGGACCCAGCGGTTACCTGATCGCGCAGGCAAGCACCATTTTGTCAGAAATTCCGGCAATGCCCAAGCGGAGGTGCGACGGAGATTTTTTAAACTACGCGGTGGCAGCTAGTGCTGCTGCTTCAGGAGTTTGAGCGGCGAGCTGCGTTTTCTTGACCAAATTCTTGAGTTCAAGCGCTTCCGCTTTAGCGGCAGCGAGGCGATTGCGGAGTTCCTGGCCTTCCTGCTTGGCATTTTGGACCGCTTGCCGCGCGGCATGCATTTCGTGGCGGCGACGCTCGGCGGCTTCTTTGTGCTTTTGCGAAACAAAGCCACGCTCGACGCGGGCGCGTTCATTGCGGCGTTTGCGCAGTTCCGCGGCATAGCGCGAGAAGGTGCGGTCATGCGTGGTCTGGTACCTGATGTAAAGCGCGAGCGATTTGTGGATGGCACGCTGCTCTTCGGGGGTACTGAGTTCGAGCGCGGCGAAACAGTCGTTTTGCAGACGAACAGAGCGCCGGGAGAGCCAAAGAGCTTCGGCCATTTGGTGAACCATTTCGATTTCATCTGCGCCGACGGGAGCTTCGGCGCGCAGAAAGCCCGCGAGAAGCTGATCGAACTCGGATTGCGATTCGCTTGGCAGCACTTTAAAACCGCGCACAACGGCCCCCGATCGGCCTGTGCGCTCGTTGAATTTACTAGTTAACCCGTGTTTGGTCGCATTTTGGGAGACGATGGCTTTGCCTGCTTCAGTAGTGGCGCCAGTGCTGAGTTGGGCATTGGCAACATTCGCCGCCCGTTTGGCGGCGGAAATGCCGTAGGAGTTTGGTGCTTCGGGCTCATTTACGGTCGGGGCCACGCTGTCACGCGGGGACCCCGCTTCCCGTTCTGCAGTAAAGGTCGGGCCCACGCTGTCACGCGGGCACCCCGCTTCCGGCGCGGCTTGAGCGGACGATTGAGCTTGATAAGGTTGTACGCGTTTTTGAGCTTTGCGGGCTAGTTTCTGTTCGAGACGTCGTTGTTGACGTGCTGTCATTTTGTGATGCTCTCCTCGACGTTGAGAGTAATGCCGGGGCGAGCGGGATGCACTGCCGGTGAGAACAGGCATTCCGGGCAAGTTATGAAAGCGTCGGGAGAAAGCGGAAAGAGAGATTTTTTGCAAGATTTGTGATCGGCGAAGGCGACGAGTTGAGGATTCCGTAGTCTTCCGCGCATTGCGTATCACCTGACTGTCCTAAGAAAATTCTTAGATTTACAAAGCTGCAAATTCTGGAATATTTGCATATGACGAGCTTGAGCATTTGGCGGAAGGCCAAGCTCCGTTCTTGGGGAAGGCCGATTACTGCAGGGGAAATGACAGACATTTCTGCAGTGATTGAGTTTGTGCGGGCTCAATATGCCGATCCGAATATCTCAGTTCTCGAGCTGAGTCGGACGTATGGCATTTGCTCGCGCCATCTTGGAAGACTTTTTAAACGGACAACGGGAAAAACTTTCCGATGCTATCTTCGCGACTTGCGGGTCTGTGAAGCCGCAAGATTACTTACTACCTCGACTTATGAGATCAAGATGATCGCCTCATTTGTCGGATATCGCGATCGAAGTCATTTTGGCGAAGACTTTCGATTCGTCACCGGATACACACCAGCCGAATACCGTCTTAGACATCGCACACAGGAGAGCGTCAAGACAGCAACTTTAAGTCACTGACGCAAGCTGCCGTCCTCTTTCCTAGATAAATAGTCCGGTTTCTTATCCCACTGTCACAGCGTCACTGGCATACTATGTGTCAAGCCCTCCAGGCATATCGCTCGCGACCATATTCCCTCGACTGCGGAACTCTCTCCCAACTATCGCTGGCTCATATTTGCCTCGGAATAGGTGTGGGCCGATACTTATGACAAAAATATAGTTAGTGAAGGTCTTCGTCCAAAGCTTCGGTTGCCGTGCTTCACAAGCTGACGGTGCAGCCATCGAAGCGGCCTTTGCAGATCACGGCTGCGAAACAGCGCGTCAGAGCGCTGGCGCCGATCTCGTTGTTTTGAATACCTGTACAGTGACTGCTTCGGCCGATCTGGATGTGCGCCGAATGATCCGCAACGTACATCGCGATCAGCCGCAGGCAAAGATTCTGGTCACTGGCTGCTATGCGCAGCGCGCTCCTCAAGAACTCGCTGAAATTCCAGGCGTGAATTGGGTGGTCGGCAACTCACATAAACCGCAGATTGCCGAGATCGTTCTGGAGAGCAGGGAAGCATATCACGGACAAGTGTTGGTTGGCGACATGGTGGCGCAAACGGGATTTCTGTCCACGCCAGTTCGCGACGTTCGCGAGGATCGCACCCGTCCGAATTTGAAGGTGCAAGATGGCTGCTCGAATCGCTGTTCGTTCTGCATCATTCCCTCGGTACGGGGACGCAGCCGCAGCGCGCCGCTTGAACAAGTTCTCGCCCAGGTTCGCGAACTCGCGAATCGGTACTGTGAGATTGTTCTGAGCGGCATCAATCTCGGTCGGTGGGGCCGCGACTTGCCCGGAAACATGCGCTTCGCAGATCTTGTGCGCATGATCCTAGCCGAAACGGATGTCAAACAACTGCGGATTAGTTCTGTTGAGCCGATGGATTGGAGTCAGGAACTACTTGAATTAGTCGCAAGCGAGGCGCGCATCGCGAAGCATGTACATTTGCCGCTACAATCAGGTTCCGATGCGGTATTAAAGCGCATGTTTCGCAAATACCGCACGCGGCACTATGCCACGCGGCTGGAACTCGCACGGCGGCTGATGCCGACGGCGGCGATCGGAGCTGATGTCATGACGGGCTTCCCCGGGGAAACAGAGGCCGAATTTGCTGAAACATTGCGGTTCGTAGAAGAACATCCGTTCACGTATCTGCATGTGTTCACTTACTCGGAACGCCCAGGGACAGACGCCGTGCAATTAGGCGATCCCGTTCCGATGGAGGTTCGCCGCGAGCGTACACGCATCCTGCGGGGTTTTTCCGATCGCAAGAATCGCGAATTTCGCAGGCAGACGATCGGGCAAACTTTGCGCGCTGTCACGCTCGAACAACGTGGCATGGCGCTGACGAGCAACTTTCTGAAGGTCGAAATGGCGGCAATTCGCGAGCCGAACCAGATGCTCGACTTAGAAATCGCCGGCCTCACGGAAACCGGTCTGCGCGAGCGCGCCTTATTGCCGGTGCTCTAGCGTTTATACCCGAACTTCTGCAACAGTTCCACGCGCGCTTTCACATGCGATTCCGTTTCGACACCCTTTGGAGAGCTTCCATCGACAACGCCCAAGACACCGCGGCCTTGCCCTGTTTCCGCTACGATTACTTCCACCGGGTTTGCCGTCGCGCAGTAAATGTTCGCCACTTCCGGCACATCGCGAATTCGCCCCAGCACATTAATTGGAAAGCCATTGCGAAGCGCGATCACAAACACGTGACCCGCGGCAATTGCTTGTGCGTTTTCGATGGCGTTCTGTTTCAGTCCGTCGTCATTGCCGTCGAAACGAATCAGGCAATCGCCTGAGGCTTCATTGAAAGCGATGCCAAACTGCAGGTGCGGCGACGTGTTCACGATTGCTTCGTAAATATCCTCCACAGTCTTGATGAAGTGGCTCTGCCCGACGATGATGTTCCCGTTCTCCGGGATTGTCAGTTCGACGAGTTTAAGAGCAATCTCACGCGGAAATGCCATAAAGGCAGCATAACCGCCACCCGTTCCTATAATTGCGAGTAGTGCAGAAGCATGCTCATGCGAAGAGCGGTTTCACAGATGCCAGCGTACTGGAGCACATTCGCAAGCTTCCGCATGCGCGCGCGACGTTCAAACAGCTAGTTCGAGAGCTTCATCTGCAAGGCGAAAAGCGCGATGCACTTGAAGATGTCCTTGACCGGTTGGCGGAAAAAGGACAGCTTGTCGAACTTCGCTCCGGTCACTTCGTGGCTGTGGGGGCCAATTCGGAATATGTGAGCGGCCGATTGTCGATTCATCGCGATGGCTTTGGGTTTCTGATTCCCGACCAGCCGCTCGAAAACGTGCAAGGCGATATCTTCCTGCCGCCGAGTGAGGCGGCGGAGGGCATGCACGGCGACCGCGCGCTTGTGCATATCACGCGCTTCGGGGGCGAAGGACGCGCAGAAGGCGAGGTCATCCGTATCCTGCGCCGCGCGCATATCACCGTGGTGGGTGAATTTCGTGTACGAAAGCGCGGCAACTTTGTTGTTCCATCGGATGATCGCATTCAGCAGTGGATTGAAATTCCGGAAGGCTTGGAACTGCCCGCGCACCCTGAAAACGTAGATCGCGTGGGTCCTGCCCCGCGGCAGATCACACAAGTGGAAGATCTCGACGGCATGATCGTCAATGTCGAAGTGGTCGAATTTCCCGAAGGCGGAGAGCACGGTGTGGGCCGTGTCATCGAGATTTTGGGTGATAAAGACGACTTTGGTGTCGATGTCGAGATCATGATTCGCAAGCACCACCTACCGCATGAATTTCCGCCCGAAGCGATCGAGCAGGCGCGCCAGATCCCGCACGAGATCAGCCAGGCTGAACTCGACAAGCGCCGCGATTTCCGCAGTTTGGATATCGTCACCATTGACGGCGAAACCGCGCGCGACTTTGATGATGCCGTTTGGGTGGAGCGCCTGCCGAATGGTCACTTCGCCCTGCAAGTACATATTGCCGATGTCAGTCATTACGTCCGTCCCGGCAGGCCGATTGATGACGAGGCGTTACTGCGCGGAACCAGCGTCTATTTTCCCGACCGCGCTGTTCCCATGCTGCCGGTTGAGCTTTCGACGGACATTTGTTCGTTGCGGCCCCACCAAGATCGCCTGGTGCTCTCCGCGCTGCTTGAAATCGACAGCCAGGGAGATGTAGTCGCACAGGAATTGGTGCCAGGCGTGATTCGCAGCGCCGAGCGGATGACGTATACCAGCGTCTTTCGAATTCTTGAAGGCGATGCCGCGTTGCGCGAGCGCTACTCCGCACTTGTTGACCGCTTTGAACTAATGCGCGAGCTCGCGCTAATTCTCAATCGCAAGCGAACCAAACGCGGCTCTATCGACTTCGATATGCCCGAGACGAACATCGAATTGGACATGTCAGGGCAGATGATCGGCGTCACGCGCGCTGAACGGAACATCGCACACCGCATCATCGAAGAGTTCATGCTGGCGGCGAATGAAGCCGTGGCAGCACACTTCGAAAGCGCTGGTATTCCGGCCCTATATCGCATTCACGAAAAGCCTGACCCGAAGCGAGTCATGGAGTTTGAGGAGATTGCGGCTCACTTCGGCTATTCCTTGGGAATCGGCGCAATTCCTGTGAAGCGGTTTCCCGTAGTCGAACGCCGCCGCGACGGCAGAAAAGTTCGCAAGGACATTACGATTGCGCGAGACGACATCAACTTGTCGTCACGCAATTATCAGCGCCTGATTGCGAAGATTGCGGGTAAGCCGGAAGAGCGCATTCTCAGCTACCTGATGCTGCGTTCTCTCAAACAGGCGCGTTATTCGAACGTGAACGAGGGCCATTTTGCGCTCGCGGCCACGGCCTATACGCACTTCACCTCACCAATCCGCCGCTATCCCGATCTCATTGTGCATCGTCTGTTGCGTAATCTACTCAAAACCGGCGAGGGACTGCTGGACGATGGACGCCTGCGCGAACTTGGCGAGGATACATCATTCACGGAGCGCCGAGCTGCCGAGGCCGAGCGCGAACTCATCGAATGGAAAAAGGTACGGTTCATGGAAGACCGGGTGGGCGATGAGTTCGACGCGCTCATCATCAGCACGACCAAATACGGCTTTTTTGTGGAGTTGACGGAATTATTTGTCGAGGGCTTGGTCCCGATGGAAACGCTGCCGGGCGACCGGTTCCGTTATCACGAAAACGGCCGCAAGATTATCGGCGAACGCAGCCGTAAGACGTATTCAATTGGCGATCAGGTTCGCGTGAGGCTGGATCGCGCGGATACAGTCGAACGTAAGCTGCAATTTGCCTTGGCGCAGGAAAGCGGACGTAATCAGAGAGGGAAACGTAGATAGTTATTCCAAAACCCGGACAAACTCCGCTACCACCTGATACTTCTCTTCATCCTGATCCAAATCCCACGACGGATACGCGGGGTTCAAGCTTTCCAGGCGAATACGTGTCTGCAGAAATCCTTCTTCGTCTTCCCGCTTCTCGCTGCGATAGCGCTTGACAGTGTATTGGTTGTCATCGGCCAGTTCCGAATTGCGCACCAGCACCAGCCGTCCGTTACGTGAGCCCACCACGTTTCGCCGGAACACGCAAAGGCTCCCGTCCGGAATGCGCGGCTCCATGGAATGGCCCTGGATGCGGGCAACGAACATGTCGTCGTCCAATTGCAAGTCGGGCGGCGCCTCCACCCATTCTTCAGCCTGAATATCTTCGGGATTGGTTAAGAACGGACCAGCCGCGACGGCGAGTGAAAAGCGTGGCAAATGCGTCCGAAATCGAAGTACATGCGAGGGCACGTGCTCACGGTACAAATCATTCAAGGTTTTGTCGAAATTGCGAACTGTGACTGCTTCGCGGTCGCTCACGCGCACACCAGTCGACGCGTGTTCTTCGAGGAAACGCAGCAGCTCCGCTCCGCCCATCTCACGGGCTTTTAGATCCAGGTCGCTTTCCAATTCCGCCAAGACTTCGGCGTCCTCATCACTCGCGATTTTGTCCCAATCACGCCGTAACCGCACGTATAACGAGTCAGTGCTTGGGTCTAAGAGGAGAACTCCGATCGTGTGTGGGCCATTTCCAGGCACATCGGCAGTCAAAAGCGAATAATCCCCTACTTTAGGGGCATAGTCGCTAAATTTGACAACCGTCGCCGACATGAGATAGGCCTACATCAGCTTATCGTCAAGCTTGGCCGCAGTAAAGAAGCTGGATGTCCTGCCGCTAAGGCGCTCCGGCCCCCGGAACACCCGACGCGTAGTATCCCTTTCTTGCGCGGACGTGTACGTTGCCCAAATCCACTACAACCTTTACATTCCGGTACGACTTATCCGTCGGGTTATCCGAAACATAGCGAATGATGTATTGAGTGGTTATCTCCCCGGCTATATCGGCGACCGCGTGATACATCCTGCCGTCGACAGCCGAGCGATAAGCACCGGTTCCCACAGTCAGGGCGTAATTGCCATCATCCGAAGGATGCGATAGGTATCCGTCCGTGTCCTTGTAGACCTCGCCCAACGGATACACTACCCGGCCGCCTGTCTCCAGCGCTAGCTGGTTGAGAATGTCGTCACTTTCGTTGGTAAAGCCGAACGCTTCCGTGCTGATGCAGTAAATTGTCACCAGATTTCGTTGCGCCAGTTCGATCACTTGCTGTAGGGAGTGCTTGCTGGCGTTGTCGTGACCGTCCCCAATAATGACGATCACACGCCGGGGTTCAATCGGCTCGCCTTTTACCAGGTGGCGGCTTGTACAGGCAAGATAGATAGCGTCGTATAAGGCTGCGCCACCGCCCGGCTTGAGTTTCCGGATTTTCTCTACAATCGGCTCCGGGTCTGTGGTCGTGTTTACCGCGATTTCGGCGTCTTGCGCGTAGTCGATCAGGTAGCCAGAGTATTTTTGGTCGCCCGTAAGCAAATTCTGGACCAGCTCTTCGGAGGCATCCTGAAAATTCTTCCAGTGAATTCGGCTCGCAGTGCTCAAGTCCAGGATGAAGCCGACCACAACCGGTTGGCTGCGCTCACGTGTGAAATATCGAATCTCCTGTGGCTTGTTTTCTTCGAAAACGTGAAAATCTTTTTCATCTAAATCGTTTACGAAGCGGCCCTTCTCATCCGTAACGGTAACCGGAATGATGACTTCGTTAACGCTGATTTTGATCGGGGTCTGGCCGGATTTGGTATCGGATGGCTTGGCGTCCTTAGAGGCGTTCGCCGCCGGAACCGGCACGGTCACTTCGCTCGTTTTGCTAGTAGGGGACGAACTGGGCGCGGATGAGGACGAACTCTGTTGTGCAGGTGCCCGCAAAACCAGACACAAAGCCAGAGCCAGTCCAGCCGCCAAAACCGTACGAAACTGCATGAAGGGGATGCCTAGCCTGAATTATAGCGAGGGCCAGCGATATTGTTAACGCTGGACTCGCCCCGATCCGCCGCCTTTTACCAACGCCTGAACGTCTTCCGCGCTAAAGCGGTTGAAATCGCCGGGAATGGAGTGTTTTAGCGCGCTGGCTGCCACGGCAAATTCGAGCGCTTCGGCAGGCGAGCTCAAGTGAGTTAGTCCATAAATAAGCCCGCCGGCAAAGCTGTCTCCGCCGCCAACGCGATCGACGATGTGTGTGATGTCATAATGCCGGCTTAATAAAAAGTCTTTGCCGTTATGCAAACACGCCGACCAACCGTTACGGGATGCGTTCTTCGATTCCCTAAGCGTGATGGCAATTGTCTTCAATTGCGGATAGGTGGCGAGAACGCGTTCGGCTAGTTCCGAATATTTTTCGCGTTCCAGGCTTCCGGATTCGACATCGATGTCGACGTGAATGCTAAGCGCTTTCTGGCAATCTTCTTCGTTTGCGATGCATACGTCGGTCAACTTCATGAGTTGCGGCATCACCTCGCTCGCCGCTTTACCCCATTTCCAGAGATTCTTGCGGAAATTCAAATCGCAGGACGTTTGAATTCCCAGCTCGCGGGCTTTTCGCAGGCTCTCCAAAGCCAGTTCCGCGGCGGAGGCGCTGATGGCCGGAGTAATTCCAGTGATGTGAAACCAGGTCACGGCCTTGAAGGCGGAATCCCAATCGATCGCGCCCGGTTTGGCCTCGGCGATCGCGCTGTGGGCACGGTCGTACAGGACTTTCGACGGGCGCTGATTTGCACCGGCTTCCACAAAGTAGACGCCCATACGGCCAGGGCCGCGCACGATGTGACTGGCATCTACACCAAACCGCCGCAATTCTCCTTCAAACGCGTCGGCTAACGGATTTGCTTCGGGCAGCACGGTGATGAAACGCGCTGCCGCTCCGAATTGCGCCAGTGAGACTGCTACATTTGCCTCGCCGCCTCCGAAAGTCGCCTGAAACTGCGGCGTTTGCAAAATGCGTTCAAAGCCCGGCGGAGAAAGGCGGAGCATTACCTCGCCGAAGCTGGCAAATAGAGGAGTCATCTCCAAAGATTCTTGCACTACTGCGCGATAGTGACGGGCGCGGCTACGTTAGGCGCGAGAATCGCTTCGATCCCCGCAGTTGCATCGATGGCTGGAAGTCCTTCTATTGTCTGCACGGTGAAAGTGCTCAGTGGTGCGGCTGTCATCTTTTTTCGAATGGCAGAACCCGCATAGGCATCCAAAGCAAAAGCGTTAATCTCGATGGGCGCCTCGACTGGCTGTAGCGCGGATGCCGCGCGCTGCAAGCGCACGACCGCTTCCTGCGCATCGTCAAGAAAATTGCCGAACGTCAACTGCAATCCCGTGAACACGAGTTTCGGAGAATTGACCAGCGCCGTTCGCGAATTTTTGAGTAGTACCACCGGTCCTTCGCTCCGTGCGTTCGTCAATTGTCCGACGGCTTCGCATAACGTGCCGTCAGTGGCAGGATCGCGCAGCGGTTGCAGGATATTGATCGCGCTGTTAGGAAACGCAGCATGTAGGGCGGCTCTAAGTCCGACGGCATTGTCGATATGTGAAATGAAACAGGTGCAGCGCAGCATTCGCTGCGGAGCTACTGAAGCGAGCTTTGCACTATCCTGCAAATGCTGAACTGTTTGCGTGTAGGGGTTACCTGTTTCGCCGCTGAAGAAGGCCAAGCCGTTGGAGTTAAGCGTTCTTCGTGTACTGACAACGGCTTCAATCACCACTTGCGCCGCTTCTTCTTCTAGCGCACCCACTTGGATAATGCTGACGGTGGGAAGCGGCAGTTTTTTTTCCGTGAAGATTTCGGCCGTTTCAGCTTGCACTCGGCGCGCATCGCCGGCGCCCGCCACAAATGCACGAAGCTTCACGATGGTTTCACCCTTGGTATCTCGAATCAGATCGTTTAAGCTCTGGCGGATTTGTGCAGATAAGCCGCCAGTTCGCAGCAGCGGCGATATATGGAAGTCCAGCGTCGCGGTTTCGGCCTCCAGCGCCATCGGCAGATCGGGCGGGAGCGGAAGCACCTGTGTTTTCGGTTCTTCGGTGCTTTTCTTGTTTCGCTGAGCCGACAGAGTGAGCGCGAAGACCGAACAAAGCACGACAATCCAAAAAAAACTCGCTGGGGGAGTTCGACAGCGCATTTGTCTACAAACCTAGACTAGCCTGATGCTGCGCAGGCAGAAGCGTCGGTGATCAAGAGGGAGAATTGGACTGCTCCAAGCCAGCCAATTTGGTATGTTGGTAATGGAATGGCCGACCTTTCGAAGCTTAGTCTTGACGTGAAGTCGGATACACCGCTGTACCGCCAATTGGCCGATTCCATCACACGACTCATCTCCGACGGTACCATCCAATCGGGCGATAGGCTGCCTCCGACCCGTGAATTGGCCATCCAATTGGGTTTGAATCGTACAACGGTGGCCGCGGCCTACGCGAACCTTGAAGAAGCAGGTTTGATTCGAGGGCACGTGGGGCGAGGCAGTTTTGTGGCCGGCCCGCTTCCTCGCTCGATCGCAATGGGAAGCCACGATAACTGGGAAGCTATTTTGCCTCCTCCTGAGGTCGCGATTTCGTCGGCTATGCCGGCCGCGAGCATCAGTTTCGCAAGTTCGCGTCCTTCCGCGGACGCCTTCCCTCTCGAGCAGTTTCGCCGCATGTCCAAGGAAGTGATTGACAGCCCGGAAGCGGCTGAAATCCTACAACTCGGTCCGACACATGGTTACCAACCGCTGCGGCGTTTTCTGATGGCGCAGGCTATGGACGCCGGTGTTGCTCGTCCCGGTGACGATCTGATCATTACCAATGGCTGCCAGCAAGGGCTCGATCTTCTGGCGCGGATCTTTGTTTCGAACAAGACGCCGGTGGCTATTGAAGATCCCGTTTATCACGGTTTAGTTCGTGTGTTCGCGCGCGCCGGAGCCGAGCTACTTCCCGTACCGGTCGATCAGGACGGTCTCAATGTTGAAGCTCTCGAGGAAACTCTGGAGCGCCATCGCCCACGGCTGCTGATTGTCACGCCAAGCTTTCAGAATCCCACCGGCGCCACACTCACTTTAGAGCGCCGCAAGCGCGTTGTCAGCCTCGCGCGCCGCTACGGAGTCGTGCTGGTTGAAAACGATATTTATACAGAACTGCGCTACCGCGGTCAGCCGCTGCCTGCGCTGAAGGAATTGGACGAGTCCGGCAATACGATTCTGCTGCGCAGCTATTCCAAAGTTCTTTTCCCGGGTTTGCGCGTTGGCTGGACCATTGCACCGCGTGCTGTTGTCGGCCGCCTGGCGGATGCCAAGCAGATTAGCGATCTGCATTCAGACCAGCTCTCTCAGGCAGTTCTGCTTCGCTTTACGGAATCGGGCGAGCTGCAGAAGCACGTGGAGAAAACACGGGTCGCCGGTGAGAAAAAATTGCAAGCGGCGCTGGGAGCGTGCAAGCGCTGTCTCCCCCGCGGCACCTCTTTCACAACGCCCGAGGGTGGCCTGAATCTTTGGATTGAACTGCCCGCTCCGCTCACGTCGGATTTGCTGTTAACTCGCGTCCAGGAACGCGGCGTAAATTTTCTGCCGGGGCGGCATTTTTCTGCGCATGGCGCACACGCTCGTGGCCTCCGCATTAGCTTCGGAGGGCTAGCTCCGGACCAGATCAGACGCGGGATCGAAATTTTGGGCGAGTGCGCCAAGCGCGAACTCGCATTCAATGAGGCGTCCTCGGATCACGAAGCCGCCGCGGTATTGGTGTAAACGAAGAATTTTCGAGAGGACAACATGAATTTTCAGACTGAAGATTTCCGGCTTAAGGTTGGGTTGGCCGAGATGCTAAAGGGCGGCGTAATCATGGACGTCGTCAACGCGGAGCAGGCGGTAGTTGCCGAGAAGGCAGGCGCGGCCGCGGTTATGGCGCTGGAGCGCGTTCCTGCGGACATTCGCAAGGAAGGCGGTGTTGCGCGCATGTCGCAGATCCGCATCATTCGCGACATTATGTCTGCCGTCTCCATTCCAGTGATGGCGAAGGTGCGCATCGGTCACTTCATGGAAGCTCGCATTCTTGAAGTTTTAGGCGTTGACTACATCGATGAAAGCGAAGTGCTGACGCCCGCCGACGAGGAGCATCATGTCGACAAACTCGATTTCAAAGTGCCATTTGTCTGCGGAGCGCGCAATTTGGGTGAAGCATTGCGGCGTATCGCGGAAGGCGCGGCTATGATCCGCACGAAAGGCGAGGCCGGGTCCGGCAATATTGTTGAGGCTGTCCGCCACATTCGCACGATCGTAAAGGAAATGAAGCAGCTTACAGTGCTGGGCAAAGAGGAACTTGTGCATGAAGCGAAGAACTTGCAAGCCCCGCTCGAACTGGTTCAGTATGTCGCGCAGAACGGCAAGCTACCCGTGCCTAATTTCTCCGCCGGCGGCATCGCCACGCCAGCCGACGCCGCACTAGTCATGCAATTGGGCGCGGAAGCAGTCTTTGTCGGCTCGGGAATATTTAAATCGTCCGATCCGGAAAAGCGCGCAAAAGCGATCGTGAAAGCCGCGACGTTCTACCAAGATCCGGTCAAGCTCCTGGAGGCAAGCGAAGAATTGGGTGAAGCAATGCCCGGTATAGAAATTTCAAAGCTTCCGGATTCTGAGCTCATGCAGGTGCGTGGCTGGTAGCGCTGCGAAATGGAAGTCGAGCAGACAGAAAAACCCTTGATTGGTGTGCTGGCACTGCAGGGCGATTTTGACGCTCATCGTGAGGCCTTGCAGCGCGCCGGCGCCCGCGCTCGTCAAGTGCGAACCGCCGTTGAATTGAATGACGTCGATGCGCTGATCATCCCCGGCGGCGAGAGCACTACCATGTTGAAGCTGCTTGATTACGAAAACCTGTTCGAGCCGCTTCGTCGCTTCGCCTCTGAAAAGCCTGTCTTCGGTACGTGTGCCGGAGCGATCCTCATGGCGTCGGAAGTTGTGAATCCGCCGCAGCCGTCACTGTCGCTACTCGACATGACGGTTGAAAGAAACGGCTACGGCCGTCAAATTGACAGCCGCATCGCGCAAATAGAGCTGAAAAACAATCGGACCGCGGAGGCCGTGTTCATCCGCGCGCCCATCATACGTCGGATCAGCCCGGACACCAACGTGTTGGCGACGTATCTGAACGCCCCAGTGCTAGTGGAACAGGGAAAGCACCTGGCGGCGACTTTTCATCCTGAGCTTAACCAGGCCGACAATCGAATCCATAGCCTTTTTGTTGAGAAGGTCAAGGCGGGAGCTGGTAAGAAAGAGCGAACCGTCAACGTTCCCGCGGGCGTTGGCGAGCACTCCGTTCGTTAAACTGAAATTACGTGAAGCGGGTGCTGTTCTTATGCATCGGGAATTCGTGCCGCAGCCAGATGGCGGAGGGATTTGCCCGGAAATACGGATCTGACGTTATGCATCCGGCTAGCGCCGGTCTCGCCCCGGCGCCGATCATCCAGCCAATGACCCAAAAGGTCATGGAAGAAAAAAACATCAATCTGGACGATCAATTTCCTAAAAGCCTGGATGCTGTTGATGTACGCAGCTTTGATCTCATCGTGAACATGAGTGGCATGAAGTTGCCGAAGAAAATGCCGATCGAAGTGTTGGATTGGAAAATAGAAGATCCTATCGGCAAGCCGGAAGACGTTTATGTGGCGGTTCGAGATCAGCTAGAAATGGCGGTAATGCGACTCATCCTGCGATTTCGTCGCGAGCGAAAACCGAACGCTCAGCAACCTGCCGGTGTTTTGCATCCCGCGGGCCGGCGTCTTCGATAACCACAGAAACCAGAAGTTCTGCGAGGTATTCACGTTACTTTACATCTGCGCAGAACAGCCGTAAAATCTACACAACATTTGGACAGCCAGCTTTTGATTCGTAGCCTTTACGATCTGCTGCCTCTATAGTTACGGGAGGAAGAGGCGTGCGACGCATCTGCGGAGGCGTGCTGGTTTTTTTGCTAGCGGGATTTCAGCAGAAACTCTACGGCGATACCGTCACCTTTAATATCGTTCCCATCACCGTACCTGGAAGCACCTCCACCACTGCGATCGGTATCAACGATGCGGGCCAGATCGTTGGAAGTTATGTCAGCGCTGGGCAGATGCACGGGTTTGTGGATACTGGCGGTGTGTTCACGAACCTTGACGTGCCGGGCAGTAGTTCGACTCAGGCCACTGGGATCAACAATGTGGGGCAGATCGTCGGATTCTATACAGATGCCTCGGGTGCTTCACATGTTTTCTTAGATACGAGCGGCACGTTCCAAACTGTTAACATTCCGGCGGCCAGCTTCATTAACATACCGGGTGTTCCCGGACAGGTCGCAATCAATGATGCGGGGCAGATGGTAGGAACGACTAGCGATGCACGGGCGTTCCTCTATTCCAATGGCCAACTCACGTTTCTGACGCCCCCACCCGTAAGCGTGATAAATGGCGGTGAGATCGCCGCATTCGGAATTAATGATGCGGGGGCGATCGTCGGAAGCGTCATCGCGATGATCGGCTTCTCTGGCTTCGTGTATCGGGGGGGTAACTACATTACCGACGGTGGGGATGAGAATGCTACCTACGGCATCAACAATGCGGGCGATTATGTCACTAACACGAGCGACGGCGGTCCTAGCGGCCTAGGGGGTACCTTCGTCGTTGCGAATGGTATACCTACGTTCCTTCCTCCTTGGCCTCCTGGCCCACCAGGATCACTCGGTAACATCTTTTTCACAGGTTTTGCCCGGGGCATGAACGACTCGGACCAGATCGTCGGGATTTATCCAGGTGACAACGGAAACCAGTCGTTCCTTGCGACGCCCGTTCCTGAACCCAGGTCAGCAGGGATCTTCATCTGCGGCTTGGTCGGGCTTGTTCTAGCGATCCGGCGAACGCGATCGCTAATTACGCACCAAGCTCCGACCTAACGAGAGAAGCTACGGAATTGCCGTTTGGCACAGTAGCCAAATAGTAATCGCAATTACTACGATCCGTATCGTCCATCCGATTAGTCGTGTTTTTGACGAGGGCTTGATCGCATGGCCTGCTGCTATTTCTTGCAGCTTTTGTTGTTGTGCTGTCAGAGCTTCTTCCATGTCATTCGGCCATGGTGGAAGTTGCGACGTAGAGTTTCGTTTTTCCAATGTCTCTCTCTTCTTTCTCATTCCTGGAATTCAATCGACTGGGATATTGCTCAAAGAGGCCGCAGAGGCTGCGGCCTCTCCTTGAGCATCCCGGCAGCGCCATAATGCGGGTGAGTTAGCTATCGACCCGCAGATTGTTGGTTACCGAGAACACACCGGGCACAGTGTTTGCCTGGATATTGGCGATATCCCTGTCGCCGTGTCCATTGACAGCGCCCTCCAGCGTGACGTGGCCGTTTTTCACGATGATGTGTATCGCGTGATACCCGACGGGGGGATCAGTTGTAATGCCCATCAACCAGGAGAGACGGCTTTGGAAAACCGGTCCGGTCCGGTTGGAAGTGTACTTCTGCAATGCCGGCGTTCGGTACATTCGTGCGTATACGGCGGCCCGGATGCGATCGTCGTCCGGTGAGACAGGCAGCACTTCTATCTGGTTGTGAACTGTCGTTATGCCTTCGACGCGCCTGACAGCGTTTTCGGCGTCGCTTAACAGAATTGGCCGTGACGCTTGGCCAAGCAGAGTGACCGCATCGCCATTTACACGGAATTCGATGTTATCGAATACGCCATAGTAGGGCAGCATTGCCAGCTCGTGGCGCACCTGCTCCGCGATACGTTGCTCTGAAGCGTGAAAGATGGTTGCCACGCTTCGCCCAGTCGAGCCGATAGGTTGGTCTTTTGCTCCCAGAGCACCCGGAAAACTGATTCCAAGCCCGAGCGCGGAAAGCAGAGCCGCTTGTCTGAAATAGGTGTACATTTTGTTCTCCTGTTGATTGAGTTCGCTTCTTACTCATGTAGAAGGCAATCGAGGGGCCAAGTGCGGCTGGCTGTATCTATACGCAAATCGAGATTGTCGACGCTAACAGCCCGTCACTGATGTCTTAAAAGTGCCTAGGTCTGCCTGTTATGGCTCGCTTTGAAGAAACCCCTCTGCCGCCGGCGCGTGGAGGCTCTTAAATGCTTCCACGCGCCTCAAAAACATCACTGAGAGTATCGGTTCAACGTCGTGATGAATTCAGAGACAAGGACTGGAGCAGGGACGTTACCGAGGATAATTTGCCGATTGCTCAATCTATCCCCGTATAGTGCGCTATTTTCATCAGTGTCCTCGCGAAGAGTCGCGCCATTGAGCGACACACCTGCAAACACACCGCGCGAGCGGGACCATGACAATATTTGTGCGGTCATTTTCGCATCTGTCTCTGCCGATGCATTTCGCCCGACTGGCCCCGCCGCCACATCGGCGCTGGCTCCGAGTGTGAACTGGCTTTGGAGCAATCGACGCATTCCACCTTCATTCATCACCAGTAGAACTACGTCCGTCTCCGAGGCACCGATCTGCCAACCCACGCTGCCCCCTTCCATTCGAACCGCTCCCGGTGTGCTCCAATGGCGATTCTTATCACGACACGAGATGAAACCACGGCCGTATTTTCCGCCTACGACAAAAGCAGCCTTTTTAACACCTGGCACGACTACAATGCACTGAGCGCCATTCAATAGGTCTTGAGGAATGCCCTTATCAGGCGCGTCCATAGTTTCCTTGAGCACCAGTGTCGCGCTTCCAAGGCGTTCCGAAACCGTTTCGGCGCGAAGGTTAGTCGCGAAGCCAAACATTGCAATAATGCCGGCGATTGAAGTCAAAAGATTTTTTCGCATTACTTTATCTCCTACTAACGTTGAGCTTCGGCGTTGTGATATGGGTTTTGCGCTCTTGCCGTCTCTGGAAGAGCGCGAACTTTACGCCGCTCTAAAGGGCTGGAAACCGGACGAGGCGTTCTCGGCAGTAAAGTTTTCCTGGCACTGAAGGCAATGGCGCGTCCATGGGACAGCCATCAGACGCTTCTCCGAAATCGGTTCATCGCATTCTTCACAGATGCCATATTCTCCGCGCTTCAGGCGTTCAAGAGCAGCGTCGATAGCTTTTATCTTTTCGTATGCAAAGTTGTTGAAGCGGATGGAGACAAACTGCTCATGCAGAACAGGCGCTTGATCTTCCACCGCCAAGCGGCCGCTGTGCAAAGTCTCTAAGCGCCCGTTGAGCTGGGATTGAACTCGCTCCTTCTCCCTCAACAGCAATTCCGAATACTGCTGGATCCCGTTCGTATCGGGGCGGTCGATGCCTTGTAAATTGAACACGATAATTCCTTTCTCGGTTGATGTCGATTAACAATTCTCTTGGGCGTGAAGGACAGTCGACATGCCGTCTTCATGCACCCCTAGGAGGCCGGACCGTCCAATTGATCGCCGCTGGCGAAGGACGGCCCAACCATCCTGTTTGCGAGTGAAGCGTTTTGCTTCACTGGGCTCTCTATAGGTTGGAGGACGCGGTCAGAGCGAGAGCCGAATTCTCAGACCTAGGCTAGGACCTCGCGTGATTCGAGATCCCGTTCCGCCTCGAGCCAATCTTCTTCTGCAGATCCATCCGGGCCCCCTCTGCGTTGCCACCGCTCATAGGCGAGCGAGGCAATCTCGGAATGATTGAGATGCTTTTCGCTGTCCAAAGGAGAGGAGTGGATTACATCGTCTTTGCTCGGCGTGGGTGAATAACTTGTCATTGACTTATTCATTTGTTGTTCCTTTCTCTTATCCGCAATTTGTGCAATTACAAGCTGCGCTGCAATTGCTCACTGTCGATAGTGCATGGACGATGCCAATGTCGAGCGGTCTTAAGGCAGCCAATACAAGCTACACAGTATTAAGGGCTTATACCCTAGGCGGCTTTGTTCACTTATCTGCGAGAGACACACACGGTTGCCTGAAAAGTGCCCTTGCTGTCTGTTTTCAGGCGGCATTCGCGGCGCACTCTTTCTAAGTCGTTCTTAAAAACGAGAACAAGCGCATGGTCACTCAGTTGCAATCTTCATTGCGTTGGAACAAGGAGAAGGAATTGTTAAGCGTTGAAAAAAACGAAAAAGAGATCGAACGTTCTTCAGCAGCGGCTCAAGATTATTCGCCGCGGCAGTACTCTTTTCGGGCTTCTGCCATTTTGATGGTCAAGCTACTGGCAATCGGCGGGCTCTTTCTCGCAGTGTTGGCCGCACTCGACATTCTGCTTGTTCCGTAACAACAAAAGGAGATTCGAAGCGCGACTTTGCGCAGCTCGATTGAAAGATGATTAATCGAAGCTCTGTTCCGCTTCTTCGTCATCATGAGCTGTCTCGGGCTTTTGAATGCCATGCTTCTCCATGCGGTACATCAAAGCCTTGCGGCTAATGTCAAGATATTTAGCCGCATGAGTCTGGTTCCACTTGAACTTCTCCAGTGCCTTCAGGATTAGTTCCTTTTCAATTGCCTCCAGACTGATACCGCGAGACGGAAGATCTATATTTAACGTGTCAATCGACGGATGTTCGCGACGAAGAAACGTCGGCAAATGAGAAAGAGCGATCTCGTTCCCCGGCGTCAGTACCACCAAGCGCTCAACAATGTTCTCCAGTTCGCGGATATTGCCAGGCCAGCGATAGTCGCTGAAATAGGGCATCAGCGAAATCGGCAGGGCGAGATTCTCCCGTCCATGTTTTTGCTTTAGTTTTGAAAAGAAGTGCTGCACTAATTGAGGTATGTCGTCCGCGCGCTCGCGCAGCGGCGGCAGTTCCAACGGAATAACCGAGAGACGATAATAGAGATCTTCTCGGAACGTGTTGTCTTCGATCATCGCTTCCAAGTTTCGATGCGTTGCCGCAATGATGCGCACATCCACACGGCTCGCGCTAGGAGCCCCGACTTTTTCTATTTCGCCCTGCTGGATCAACCGCAGCAGTTTAACTTGAAGTTCGAGCGGCATCTCTCCGATCTCATCGAGAAACAGCGTGCCCCCATCTGCCGACTCCACTTTGCCTCTTCGATGGGCCACCGCACCGGTAAAAGATCCCTTCACATGCCCGAATAATTCCGATTCCAGCAAGTCCTTCGGTATCGCGCCGCAGTTAATGGTGACAAACGGCTTTTCTCGCCGCGCGCTGTTGAAATGAACACCCTTGGCAAGCAGTTCCTTCCCCGTTCCCGTTTCGCCATGAATCAGGACCGTTGCATCCGTCTGCGCGGCCCTTGCCGCCATATCCAGGACGTAAAGCAAAGAATTAGACTGCCCGATGATGTTCTCAAACCCGTACTTTGCATCCAGACTGCTACGGAGCGTGCGGTTCTCTTCGATCAAGTGCAGATGTTCGAGAGACCGGCGCGCAACAAGTTCCAATTCGTCGGGATGGACCGGCTTTGTCAGATAATCGTACGCGCCCGCTTTCATCGCCTCCACGGCGCTTTCAACCGTGCCGAATGCGGTTAGCATTACGACCAGCACGTCCGGGTAGTCTGTGCGTATTCGCCGCAACAACTCAATGCCCGAGATTCCGGGCATCTTCAAGTCTGTAATCACCAGATCGAACGGCGATTTTTGAAGAATGGCTAGCGCTTCGGTGGCATCGGCCGCCGTGGTTATTTTGAATCCTGCTTGTTCTAGCTGTACTTGCGTGACTCGCCGCAGACTCTCATCGTCATCCACCACCAAAACGCGATTGGTCATTGCTGTATCTTCTCGCGCGACAGCGGAACTTCTAAAGAAAACGTCATGCCTTTGTCGAGGTTCCTCGCCGCGGTCAAAACGCCGCCCTGCCTTGCTGCAATCTGATGCGCCACCGGCAATCCAAGACCAGTCCCGGATTCTTTCGTTGTGAAAAATGGATCGAAAATCTTTTCTAAGTCCTTTTCACTAATGCCAGTACCTTCGTCCTTTACTTCGATGACAGCGTTGCCATCTTGGCGCCGGGCGGCCAGCAAGATTTCACCTCCTTCGGGCATTGCCTGAATGGCATTTATCGTGAGATTCAACAGAATTTGAGTAACCTGCTCGGAATCGCATTCAAACTCATTCAGATCGCCGGCAACTTCTTTTCTAAATACAATGCGATTGCTTCGTGTGGCATGCTCGGTCAGCGCGATCACGGAATCCAGAATCTGATCGACACGTATACTTGCGAATTCCGGCTCTCGTGGCTTCGCAAAGCTTAAGAAGTTCGTCAGCAATCGATTCAAGCGCCGGCATTCCTTCTGAATGATCTGCAGGAATTCAACCCTGCGTTCTTCCGACGGAGGTTCGCGAAGCAGAACTCCCGCTGCGCCTTCAATACTGGCTAACGGGTTTCGAATCTCGTGAGCGAGTCCGGCCGATAACTGGCCCAGTGCGTACAGGCGCTCAGCCCGTTTCATGCGCTCGAAGTTATCCTGCAGTTCTCCATAAACGCGCGATAGCTGTTCGGCCGTCTGTTGCAGAGTTTTCTTCTGCCTGCGTTCCCGGTCGGCGAGCAGACCGGCAGCGACCCCGGCGACACAAAATAGAAACACTTCGGCATATTGATTGACTGAGTAGCTGGGATGCAGCTTTGAGGTAGCCAGGATTTGGGGCAAATACGCGAAACCTGCCAGAAATGCAGCCAAGAGGCCACCGCGCCATCCATAATAAAGGCCCGCGCAGACTACAGGGACATAGAACAGCCGCTGGATAAGGTAGTGCAGCTGGACCATCGAATCGGGTGTCAGCGAATGCAGCGCACTGATGCCGATCGTGAGTGCGATCAAGCCAAGCACCCGCAGGAGATCCTTCCGTTGCATGTTGTCTCTTCGAGACAATTTTTTCAGATTACCCCTTTACCACCGGTGATGCGGCTTCAAAGCCATCGACGGGTTCCGCCTTTGAATGATCCTGGCCTCGATCCGCGAGTTCATAAATATTGCGCATCCTTTCCGCAATTCTCAGTAGGCCGCGTACAACCTGGCGCTGAAGATCCAGTATGGGCGCCCTGACTCCTATAGGCAGATTGCTGGACTGAATATGTTCGGCACTCAGTATGTGGATGAGCGTACGATTGCCTGCTCCGGAAACGACGACGTGCAGAGGTATGAAGATGCCGGATGCTCGGTCGATTGCGGTGGTTTCGAGCATGAATGCTGGACTATCGACGAGCAACACTCGGCATGGAGGCACGTAAATTTCGAGCGCGCGTTTAACTCGCTGCGATGCATCAATTTCGCCAGCGATAGAAAGTTGGCACGCGCCAATGGCCCGGCGGATCTGAGGTAATGCCGAATCGAATGGGCTGTTAATGACGAACGCCGTTGTGGCGGCCGCGCGGCTTTCCATTGTCATAAAACCTCCTGCCCTCCATTCAACTCGACGAAATGAAGCTATAGGCCACCTTTGGCGCAACGCCATCCAGCGCAATTAGAAGTGGGTTCCAAAAAAGAGGAACTCGGAGTGGCAGCGCCTCCGAAACACTGCCACCCGAGATCCTCTGCATCGCACAGGGCGAGCAAGGCTCCAGGCAATCGCTAATTACGATTCCGAGAGGCCGATTCTGTCCTGAAGCCGATCCAGCTTTTGCTGCATACGATCGAGCTTCTCCGACGTGTCGCCGTATTCCAAAAAGGCATCCACGGAGTCCTTTAATTCGACGGAGCTCTCCGAAATGGACGTCAGATGGTCGGCGTAAACGGGAGCGAGCAGATATCCGCGATTCTCATTCAGGTGCAGAATCGCCGATTGCGTATGGTCCGCTACTTCGGCGGCCACAGGCACAATTTGTTCAATTGCTTGCTGTTGCCACGGCTCGGTTTGGTACTTGATGTCCTGCAAGCGATCGAGCCGTTTGCCAATTTCATTAATCTGGTGGCGCGCCAAGGTCAATTGATCCGCATGAGTTTGCCAGCTCAACTTGGGTTGGCCTCGGTACGATTCGAGAGTGGTGGCGTGGGTTGTCAATGTTCCGCTAAGCCATTTGATCTCGCTGAGTAAGCTATTGGCCTCCGCCTTGGGATCCGGCATGCGAGCTTCGGTAAGAATAGTGCTCTTTGCGCTAACGGCCGAGAAGGCGAGCGGCGAAAGAACCAGCGCCAATAGCGCAGGGTAGGCCAATTTTCGAAGAATAGTTGAACGCATTTTGTTGTTTCTCCTTGGGGTGTTGTTCCACTACCCATAGGGCAATTCGGAAACCATAGGCGCGTTCCGCCGCAACGCGCTGAATTCCAACGGCTTACAAAGAGATGGGCGACGAGGACACTGAATTGTCATCGATTTGCTGCCTGAAAGAATCCGATGCTGTGCCTTTTGAGGCGGCAACGGCGCCCTACCTTCCATCTGCGGTCTTCACGCATCAACAGAACTCTTTAGAACGACGCAGGGCGCGTCTAATCTTCGGTGGCCAGAACGACGATACGGGATCTAGGAGTTTCTAGGAGTTACACGCTGGGCAGCCCGTCATTAAATCGCGCGCTGATAACCGATCAGTCC
>DASREJ010000089.1:0-13665 GCA_035652115.1 Bryobacteraceae bacterium | reverse complement strand
CTATTTTTGATAAACAACCCGTCGCCTCCATCGGCGCGCTGGCAGTGGCTCCATCAGATCCAAATGTCATCTACGCCGGGACAGGCGAGTCCGACATTCGATCCGATCTCGCCAGCGGCAATGGAGTTTACAAATCGACCGATGCCGGTAAGACGTGGCGATTCGTTGGCCTAAAAGATACGCGCCAAATCAGCCGTATTGTCATTGACCCGCGCCAGCCGCGGACAGTTCTGGTGGCGGCGCTCGGTCATGCGTACGGCCCGAACCCGGAACGGGGAGTTTATCGCTCGACTAATGGAGGCGAGACTTGGGAACAAGTGCTGGATCGCGGGCCCGATATCGGGGCCGCCGATCTTACGCTCGCGGCGCGTAAGCCCGATCTTGTTTTCGCCACTATGTGGGAAGCGCATCGTCCGCCTTGGAGTGTCTACGCGCCTTCCGAAGGCCAAGGCAGCGGCTTGTTCCGTTCACGCGATGGCGGCAAGACGTGGAGCCAGTTGCTCGGACATGGTCTGCCCGAAGGCAAGTGGGGCCGTGCCGGTGTCACGGTTTCGCCCGAGGGCCAACGTGTCTACGTTCTCATTGATGCGGCAAAAGAATCGGGACTTTATCGCAGTGACGATGGCGGCGACACCTGGACACTCGCCAACAGCGATTCGCGCCTGACTGGACGAGCCTGGTATTTCAGTTGTCCTACGATTGACCCGAACGACCCTGACGTCGTCTATATACCGAATGTTGCGTTTTACAAGCTGAGTGGCGGCGGGAAGAATCTCAGCATCGTACGCGGCGCGCCCGGCGGTGACGATTATCACCAGGTTTGGATCGATCCGGCCGATTCACGTCATATGGTTTTGGGTGTCGACCAGGGCACGACAGTGACGCTTAACGGAGGCGCAACCTGGAGTACGTGGTACAACCAGCCGACCGCGCAGCTCTATCACGCCGCTACGGACAACGAGTTTCCGTATCACGTTTACGGCGCTCAGCAGGACAGTGGAACTGCTGCGATCGCAAGCCGCACCGATCACGGCATGATCGATGCGCGCGACTTCTTCACGGTGGGAGGCAGTGAAAGCGGCTACATCGCGCCAGATCCGAAAGATCCTGACATTTTCTATATCTCAGGCACCTACGGGACCCTTGTGCGTTTCAATCGCAGGCTGATGCAGAGCCAAAACATTGCGCCGTCGGCGGCGACTGCATCACTTACCACGCCTATCTCCGAACAGGAATTTCGAGATCCATGGACTCCGGTGGTTGTGTTTTCTCCCGCCCAGCCGAATGCTTTGTATTTCGGTACGCAGTATGTGATGCGTACGCTCGACGGCGGCATGCACTGGCAAACCATCAGCCCGGATCTTACTGGCGCCGTTAAAGGCTTGCCATCGAGCGCCAGCCCGGCGACGATTGAAAATGCCAAAGAACGCGGCTACGGCGTCGTTTACACGATTGCGCCTTCTCCACTCAATGCCGCCGAAATTTGGGCGGGTAGCGACACCGGACTCGTTCATTTGACGCGCGATGGCGGCAAGAGCTGGACCAACGTCACGCCGAATGGCCTTTCGCCATGGAGCAAAATCAGCTTAATTGAAGCATCGCATTTCAATCAAGCCGAGGCGTATGCGGCGATTGATCGGCATCGCCTCGACGATCAGCAGCCCTATCTATTTCGGACTCGCGACTATGGCAAATCATGGCAGCCGATTAGCGAGGGCATCGCGGAAAATGCGTTTCTCCGCTGCATTCGAGAAGATCCGAAGCATCGTGGACTTCTCTTTGCCGGAACGGAGCTTGGTGTTTACGTCTCCTTCGACGATGGCGACCATTGGCAATCGTTACAACTGAACCTTCCGGTCACGTCGGTTCCGGATCTTGTCATTCACGGTGATGACTTAGTGGCCGCGACACACGGCCGTTCGTTCTGGATTCTGGACAATATTGCGCCGCTACGGGAAATCGCCGATCATGCCGGCTCGGATGCCGCTCGTCTCTACAAACCCGCTGTCGCTTATCGCTCTAAACACGACCTGTTCTTAGGCACGCCGCTACCGCCTGAGGAACCGCAAGCTCTCAATCCCCCGGAAGGAGCGTCCATCGATTACTATTTGCCAGAAGGCTCCGCCGGAGAAGCGACACTTGACATTCTCGATGCGAGTGGGCAGCTTGTACGTCACTATTCGAGCAGCGATCCACCTCTTCCCGAGCCTGAGGCGCCTGCAATCGCCTCACGCTGGCTTCCCAAGCCGCAGCAACTGAGCAACTCGCCCGGCATGCATCGTTTTGTCTGGGATTTACGTTACGGCCGCAAAGGCGAGATCACTACCGACGATCCCGAGGGCACTGGCCTTGAGACCTGGATTGGTCCACTCGCGGTGCCGGGAACATACAAAGCCAGCCTGACGGTAAACGGGAATTCGCTGGTTCAAACATTTCAGATCGTAATGGATCCACGCTCAAAGGCAACTCAAGCCGAGCTGCTGACACAACTTCAATGGGCGCAGCGAGCGTTTAACGATCTTATTGCCGCGCGCCAGGCAGCCTCCAAAATAAATGATGTGGAACATCGATTATCAGACGAATCACACGACCGGGCTCTGAAGAAAATAGCCGAGGGTTTCAATTCGCTGACCGAGGCGTTTACCTTTGCCCTAAACGCAATCGAAAGCGCCGACAGAGCGCCCACCTCGCAAGCTATTCAGCTTTATCAAGACTCAGCCAAACTGTTGCACTCGCGTCTGGTTGAATGGAACAGCTTCGAACAGACTCTCCTGCCGCGACCGCACCAACAATAAGCACCGCGTATCCATAAACAACGCGTCAGTCGATCTCCCTCTGCCGTCGCCAGGAGAATCGCCGCCCAATGATACCTTTGACAATCAACCGGTCTGTCGAGGCGGTGGCGCCGAGCCCAACGCCAAAGTTAAACTCCCACTGCGGTGAGACGTTTAAGTCTGTCACCACAAAAAACTGCTGTTGCTGGTCGTGCAAGGGATCCCATGCGAAAAAGCGGCCGTAGTCGCCGTAATACTCGATCCCCCCGCTAATCTTCTGCGTGAAATCGTAGCTGACTTTCGCCGCCGGCGCAAAGCCAAGACCGTGGCGCGCGTCCGGTCCGTGCCACGTTCGTTCCAATGCAGGATTCACCGCGAAATACCAGCGGTCTATCGCCTTGTCGATAATGGGCCGAATCTCCCAAGTCCAAGTGTCCGGTGAATAGACAGGACGCTGATACCCGATTTCGGTGGAAATGCTGAAGCCGATGGGCCAGTGCCATGAGTCCGGCACGCGCACACGAGGACGAATGTGGTCTCCAACCCATTGCACGCCGTGGCCGTTCTGTTCGCTGGTGAAAATATAAAAACCCACTTCGGACCAGTCTGTAATTCCTTGCGTAATCTCAATGGTTTCGTGTTCCTGATGAAAAGTGGGATACACGCCGTCGACGACGGCCCGCTGCCCGTTGGCCGTGAAATTCGAGTGGAGTTCCAGCATTGTGCTGCCAGGCGATACCGTGTCGGAGCCGTACACCTGAATTTCGTAGTTCCCTTGCGCGAGCGCAGTGAGGGACACAGCACCTGACAGCAGGATGAGGAACGAAAGCCTATACATAGTCAAAGAGCATCATGAAGCCGGCGTCCATGTGGTCCTGTTGGTGGCAATGGAACAAAGTCTTCCCCGGATTATTGGCTGTAAACTCAACCGCAAGTTCCTGTTTTGAAGGGACGAGCACGGTGTCTTTCAGCACTCCACATTCAGCCATGGCGAACAAGTGTCTGTGTAAATGCACAGGGTGATCGTTGAGGCTCTCGTTTCGAAATAAAAGGCGGTACCGCGCGCCGCTTCGAAGCTTTACGGTGTCGGTATGAGGAAAGGATTTGCCGTTTATCATCCAGTGATCGACGTCGCCGTGCCCGGTGAACTTTGACCTGAATACCAGCGGGACGTCGATTGCATCTGTGGGGGGTAATGGGCCAGCGCCAAACGCTTCATAACTCCAGTCGAGCGTCTGCGGCTGAATCCATGTGGGCTTCGCAGTTTGCCCTGCATACTCGACAACAATTCCCATACCGGCAGCTCGAATGTGTTTACGCACCTCGCCGAGAACCCACACGCCGGGATTTTTCATCTCGACTATGGCGCAGACGCGTTCGGCGGGCACGAGCCTCAACATATTAACCTGCCGGGTAACGGCAACCGGGTTTCCATCTAGCGCGATTACCTCAAACGTGTGACCGGCCAAAGAGACCCAATGGACGTCTGTCGCGCTGGAATTCAAGATGTGAAAAAGCACCCGCTGGCCCTGCTTCACGCGCAGCGGTTCACCGAATCCGAGCACCCGTCCATTGATGGTTGAGACGTCATAAGAAACCATCAGCGAACCGTCGCCGCCCCCAAGCAATTGGCCTTTCCAGTCATGCAGCGCCAGGAACATTTCGGCATCATAACGGCCAGGATTATCCCGCGGCTCGATCAATAGAAACCCGTGCTGCCCGGTATACTGCGCCTTCTTCAAATCCTTTCCGGCGAACGTATGCGTGTGATACCATCGAAAGCCGGCCGGCGCCGGAACAAACCTAAGCCGGGCGCTGGCTCCGGGAGCAATCATCGGCGTGCCTTCTTCCATTGCCCCGTCAACTTCAGACGGTAACAACAGACCGTGCCAGTGCACAATCTCCTCACTCCCGCTCTGATTCCGAACGTCCAGCGTGACGGGCTTGTCCACCTGGAGGCGGATAACAGGTCCGGGCACCTGCCCGTTATAGGCAACGGTTTGCACAAAGTTATGCGGCGCGACTTCAAGCGAATACGGTGCGATGTCAATGGTGTAATCACTGGACTGATCGACCGGCGTGTATGCCGAAGCCACGTTAGTTACTGCGCCGATTGCCGCTTGGAGGAGGCTTCGTCTAGTCAGCAAAATATGGTCTCTTTGCGCGTCCGATGTCCCGCGATAAAGGGCGGCGTAGCAAGCCGTTCACTTCTGCGACGACTCCAACGGCCGCACCTCCGTGCCAGAAGTCAGCGAATCCGAGGGATTTTCGATGATCGCATCCTGGGGTGTAAGGCCGGAAAGCACTTCCACCTCGGTTCCATAATCGCGGCCGATGGTGACCGGGACCAGTTCCGCTTTGTTGTTCCGAACGACTGCCACCTGCATGCCACTGGAGCGGAAAATTAATGTATTGACCGGGATCATGACGGCAGCGATCTCGGACTTCAGTCTGAGGTGCACCGATAGAAATGCGCCGGGCAGCAACTCGCCCGTCGGGTTGTCGACATCGACTTCGGTCAGGAGCGTGCGCGATACGGGGTCAATGGCATTGGACGTACGCGCGATCTTTCCGGAGAACCGCCTGCCGGGAAATTCCGCCTGGGTGACATAGGCCGCACCGCCGGGCTTCACATCGCGCGAATACTGCTGGGGCACGTTGATGTAAACACGCAACCGATTGGTAGCGGCGATATCGAAAAGCTCCTTGCCGGGGGCGTTTGCGCCAGCATCGATCAACGCGCCAATATCGATGTTACGCGCGGTGATTACGCCATCAAAAGGCGCATTGACATTCTGAAAACGCTGCGTCTCTTGCAGCCGCCGCACGTTGGAGGCGGCGGAATCCAGCATCGCCTTCTTTGCCTGGAGGTCGCCGACGGCGTTATCGACATCCTGTTTTGCGACCGAATCGGTCTTGAACAACGTCTCATAACGCGCCGCAGTGGTGCGGGCGAGATCATAGTTGGCCTGAGCGGTGGCCAGGTCGGCGCGGGCCTGATCGAGCTGGCTGTCGACTTCCGGGGTCTCAATCACAGCCAACAGTTGGCCGGCTTTGACATGCGCACCAATATCGAAGTTCCAGCTCTTCAGATAACCGTTGGTGCGGGCATAAATAGGTGTGGCGACGTAGGCCGTTGCATTGCCGGGAAGCACCACCTCTTCCACATTCCCGCCGGATTTCGAATGGATGACGCTCACCGTAGGGATGGCCATCTTCTGCGCCTGCTGTTTCAGAGCAGTCGCCGCGTCGACTCGCGACTCAATGCCGTTGAAGATGTCGTAGGCGATTGCGGCCGCTACGGCACAGATCACAACCGCGATGGCGACGCGGAAGGATCTAGAGATGCGCGGTATCGATTTTCGATCGGGACCGACTGTTTGCTGAGTACTCATCGCCCCGAAACTCCAGCGGAGCGGGCGCGCGCCCGGCTGTGCAAAAATGCGAAAACCGCCGGGACAAAGGTCAGGGTCGCGACGGTTGCGAGGAGCAGGCCGCCGATAACCGCCCTTCCAAGCGGAGCATTTTGTTCTCCGCCTTCGCCCATCCCGAGCGCCATCGGCACCATGCCGATAATCATTGCCAAAGCCGTCATAATCACAGGACGAAAACGTGTGAAGCCCGCAGCCATTGCCGCGCCCACCGGGTCGTCAGATTCCAGCAGCTCCTCTTTCGCGAAACTGACCACCAGGATGCTGTTGGCGGTTGCGACACCCATGCACATGATGGCTCCCATCATTGCGGGGACGCTGAGAGTTGTATGAGTGGTAAAAAGCATCAGAAGGATGCCCGCCAAGGCGGCAGGCAATGCGGTGATAATGATGAACGGATCGAGCCAGGATTGAAAATTGACTACGATCAGCAGATAGACCAGCAGGATCGCGAACAACAGGCCACCGATCAATCCTACGAACGATTCACGCATGGTTTCGATCTGCCCCCGAATAACCGCCTCAGAGCCGCGCACCAAGTTCCGGCGATTTGCATTCACAATCCGTTCGACGTCTGCTCCGACGCCCGCGAGATCCCGGCCGTCCGCCGCACCGAAAATATCGATGGTCCGCTGAATATCGTAATGGTTGATGGCGGCCATCCCATTGCCGCGGCTGATGGAGGTGACATCGTTCAATATCTCCGAGGTTTTCGGCTGGTCTGCCGTTAGCGGCAGATTACGCAAGTCCTGTAAGGATTTGACGTCGTATTGGGGTACCTGGGTAACGACGTTGTAGCTGACGCCGTTTTGAGGGTTGAGCCAGAACGTTGGCTGGGTCTGAAAGCTGCCGCTGAGCGAGATCAGCAGACTTTGCGCCACATCCGATTGTGTATAGCCGCTTTCGGCAGCCTTGGTGCGGTCGGTGAAGACGTGCAGCTTAGGCTGATCGAAGGTCTGCTGGATGCGAAGATCGGCGATACCCGGGACGCGGCGCATCTGGTTCATGATGTGATCGGCGAGCTCGCGATTGGCTTCCACATTCTTGCCGACAATCTGAACGTCAATCGGCGCGGGCAGGCCGAAGTTGAGGATCTGGCTGACGATATCGTCGGGCAGAAAATAAAAGTCGATACCTGGAAATTCCTGCGGCAGGCTAGTCCGTAAAAGACGGACGAATTCCTCGGTGGGGCGGTGCTTTTGGGCTAACGAGACCATGATGTCGGCATCGGCAGAGCCCACCGGCGCGGAATTGCTGTAGATGGTGTTGATGCTGCTATACGGCAAGCCGATCTCATCCAGGATATTGAGCAACTGATCGGAAGGGATGTGGCGGCGGATGGACGTCTCCACGAGATCGCAGATGCGCGCGGTCTCTTCGATGCGAGTTCCCGTTTTGGCTCGCAGATGCAATTTGAATTGGCCTGCATCGGATGCCGGAAAGAAGTCCTGGCCGATCCAGGGATAGAGCAGAAAGACGGAGAGGCAGAGGAGCAGAAACAGCGGCAGAAACAGGACGCGCCGGCGAATCAGTACCGCAAGGATGGCCTCATAGCCCTCCCGCAGACGATCAAAACCGCGCTCAAATGCTCGCTGGAACAGCACGAAAGGGTTGCGCGTCGGCCCGTGATGCTGGTGCTTCAGCAAGTATTTCGCCAGCGTCGGCACGAGCGTACGCGAAAGACCGTAAGAAGCGAGCATCGCGAACACGACCGCTTCGGCGAGGGGCACGAACAAGTAGCGCGCTACGCCACTGAGAAAGAACATGGGCAGGAAAACGATGCAGATGCATAGCGTGGATACTAACGCCGGGACAGCAATCTGCGAAGCGCCGTCCAGGATGGCCTGCTCGATTTCCTTACCTTGATCCAGATTCCGGTTGACGTTTTCAATTTCGACGGTGGCGTCGTCCACCAGGATTCCGACCGCCAGGGCCAAGCCTCCGAGCGTCATGATGTTGATGGTTTCGTGCAGCAAACTGAGCACGATAATCGACGTAAGAATGGAGAGGGGGATGGAGATTGCGATGATCAACGTGCTGCGCCAGCTTCCGAGGAACAGGAGGATCATCAGTGCGGTGAGGGCCGCGGCGATGATCGCCTCGCGAATGACGGACTGGATGGAGGCTCGCACGAAGATAGATTGATCGGCGAGGGGCTGGATCTTCAATTCCGGCGGCAGAGTGGCCGATACTGCCGGCAGCAACTTGCGGATGCCATTTACCACGGATAGAGTCGAAGCATTGCCTGCCTTCAAAACGGTGAGCAACACACCGCGGCGGCCATCTTGACGAACGATGTTGGTTTGGGGGGAGAAGCCGTCCCGCACGTGGCCAATATCGCGGATGTATATCGGCGAGCCGTTCACCACTTTTACCGGAAAGTTGTTGAATGCCTCTATGGTGGCGGGAGACGAATTGAGATCCACGTCGTATTCGAACTGGCCGATTTTTGACGTGCCCGCCGGAATGATGAGGTTCTGTTTAGCAATAGCGTCCGTAATATCGGCCGGCGACAATCCCTTGGATTCCATTGCGGCCGGGTTGATATCGACCATGATTTCCCGCTGCTTCCCGCCGTACGGATAGGGAATAGCGCAGCCAGGAATAGTCACCAGGCGCGTGCGGATGAAGTTGACGCCATAGTCAAATAGTGCTTCCTCTGTGAGTCCTCGCCCAGAGAGCCCGAGTTGGATAATTGGCACGCTTGAGGCGTTGTAGGCCAGGAGAAACGGTGCGGTTGCACCTGGCGGAAATTGCCGCAGCACCGGCTGTGAAACGGCGCTGACCTGGGCCATGGCCGCGTTGATATTGACATCGGGCTGGAAGAAGACCTTGATGATGGCGCGCCCATTGATCGACTGAGACTCGATGTGCTCGACGTCGTTGACGGTGGTGGTTAGGATGCGTTCGTATATGGAGGTCATCCGCTCCTCCATCTCCTGGGCATTCAGGCCCGTATAGTTGAAGGCGGCGGCGATTACCGGAATGTCGATGTTAGGAAAAATATCGGTGGGGGTTCGGAGAATGACAACCGGAGCCAGAATTAGTATGAGCAGCGCCAACACGACAAATGTGTACGGGCGCGCCAAGGCGACTCGGACTATCCACATTGCTGGTTACTTCCAAATTAGCGCCCCGCATGAAATAGACACGAGGTCTCAGTAATTCCGCAGCCGCACGATGACCGATTGTCAAGAACACGTGCCTGACGGCTGTGAGTTATTGAGCCTCGCACGGTTCGGTTTTGACGAGCTGCGGACCAGATGATGCGGCGGCGATGGCCGTTTTAGGATGCGAATTGTCGTGTTGGACGGCGCCAAGAAGATTATTAGACGCCGCGTTGCTTTCTGAAGACTGCGCAGCCTGGGCCATCTGGGAATTGTCCGGGCAACGGCTGTGCAGAGGCGTGGCGATTTCGGTCTTGTTGTCCAAGCATCGCGCGGCCTGTCCGGACAGGCGTTCCAGCCTCGCTTTTCTGATGGCCATGTCGAGCACATGCTTTTCGGCGCGGCGTTTTTCACGGGCGCGGCGGCGTTCTTCTTCGGCCTGCGCTCTGATTTCCCGCGCTTCGCGGCGCTGCTGCGAAACAAACCCATTTTCGACTTTGGCTCTTTCGTTTCTGCGCCTTGCCAGCTCGGCCGAGGCGCGGGAGTAGGCGCGATCCTGGGCGGCCTGATAACGGACGTACATTTCCAGGTCGGTACGGACGGCAATTCCGGCGGTGTTTTGCTGTTGGTCTTCGGGGGTCTGGGGCTGGACGAGGAAGCAGCCTTCCTGACAACGCATGGCACGCTCGGAGAGCCAGGTGTGGCGCGCCATTTTGGCGACGAGCTCGCGTTCGACATCGTCGGCGGGATTTTCGGTTTGCAGGAAGCGCTGGAAGAAATCGTCGTACTGCTGCTGGTCTTCGCACGAGAGAACCTGAAAATTTCCGCACAGACCGTGCTTTAGCGCATTTTGCGCGACCTTTTCCTTACCCGCGTCCGTACGGGGCCCGGTGCTTTTCTGGGCGTTGGCGCGATTCGCTGCAAGCTGACGTTGAGAGACTGCCATAAGTTTTGTTTCCTTCGGTGATGTATTGGCGCGCGTTTGCGCGCACGCGGTTGAGAGCTGGATTGCCGCGCGGGTTTGCCGGCGCGAGGCTTCGTTATCGTGTTGCCGATTTTGCTAGTTACGGCAGAACCGGCAACCGGCGATTTAGAGACGATGTCGCGATACCGCGGTCTGCGCGCACGCGTGTTTTCGTTACGACTGTGGCAGAGGGGCGTGCGCCGTTGGGGCGGTGGGGGTGGTTAGGTGGTTGAGGGAGTGGGAGATAGAGGGAGGACGGTTTTTGTGACGCGGGTGCGGGTTGGTCGCAACAACCGATGAAAACAGCCGCGTCGGCCTGCTGAACTGCCTGATTCATTCAGTGCGCTTTTTAGTATTTTCACGATCTGGCCGTGGCTGTTTTCGACGGATGGAGAGTGGGTTTGGGAATGAGTGGGGATAGGGAAGGAAGGGCGTTTGGCGATACCTAATCCGGCGTGAGCACTGGGCATATGTCCGGAATGCGCGTTCTACGTCAAAGTGGCGGATCCACGGCTTGGTTCGTAAACCCTTCCGGACTACTCGCGGGAATCAAATCCGCTTCGTCGAGAAGGGGCTATGCGTCAACTTGGATGGGACGCTGGCTCTGAACCTCGTTTTTCGGGAGACAGTCATTGCGGTGGTAGTATTCGGCGCGACCGGACTCTTTCTGCTCCGCCGAGCGCCCCCAAACATGCAGACACTATGGCATGCGCCTTGTCGTAGTTTTGTGCTCCGACGATGTGGATGAGGCGTTTCTCGATTCGACGCCGTATCTTCCGGCCTTCGAGGACGGCGTTCCAGCCCAGCGGCGATAGCCGCACGCTTTTTGCCCGCCCGTCCGCGGCCTTGCCTATCTCGAGGATTCCCAGTCTAGCCAGCTCCGCAACCACTTTTGAGGCCGCTTGCTGGGTCACCTTCATGCGCCGAGCCAGTTCGGTTACAGATCGCTCCTTTTCAATCAGGTGTTGAATCACATAGCCATGGCTTTCGCGAAGACCCTTAAAGCCTCTGGCATGCATCCGATCCATGATTAACTGATTCACACGCAAGCCCAGAAAAAGAGCCACATAGCCCAAATCCAGCCGCGGCGCTATGTCCGGCCTTGTATTCACAACCATAGTTGTGTAGTATGACATGTACATGCTGATCGAAGAATTGTTCTCTCGCGGCGTTATGACCATGGGAGCGTCGAAATCAGAGCCAACGCGCCAAGTCGGTGTATTTCGTCCAGAGGTTGTTGCGCATCTGCCGGCAATTCGGACGGCTGAAATGGAGAGGTTTCGTTGGATCGTCGGCGACTGGAACTACGAGAATCATGTCGCGCCAACGCGAGTAAGCCCGGGCTACTCGGATATTGGCCGCTGCAGTTTCTCACTTTGCGAAAAAAGTGGATGGATTTGCATTGTCGAACCAGACGGCGTCAACATTCGGAATATTACCTACGATCCGCTGAGCCAGCAGTGGATCTATCTCGTAACGCGCGGTTCCTATGGTCTGCTTCGTTCGTCGGAGGGGTGGATTCGAGATCGCATTGTGTTCGTGGGCAGCATGACGATGGTCGGAATTAACTGTGAGTGGCGCATGACATGGACTAAACAGCACGAGGATTCATTTGGATTTACGAATGAGGAGCTCCTGGATGACGGTTCCTGGGCGTACATCGATGAGTGGCGCTTTACCCGTCGGTAAAAGGGAACGGAAGTGCTTTGGGCGTCAAGGCTGCGTTGGGCACCATACCGGGCCACTCAGTTCTCGGTTGGTTGAAATGCTGAGGCTGAAGTGGCTACCGTCGTCGCAGCCCAAAGCTGTGGCGCTAGCGCAGATCCCCTCGACTGCGAAGAACGCGCTTCTCATTTATCTCCTCCATGCGGCGCATGGATCATCTGTAACGGCATAGTATTGCGAATTCGTCCGATGGCCTGGGCATTCACTATTCCTCAACACATTCCGACACCCGTGTCGATCTAGGCGCGGATCTGCCGAACTCGCTTTTCATGATCGCTAAGGACTGATAGAACAAAGATTATGGCTCGTATTGTCGTCATCGGCGGGAGTGGGCACGTTGGTACTTATCTTCTGCCGGTTCTCGTCGCGCACGGACATGAAGTTGTAAACGTCAGTCGTGGCACGAGCTCTCCTTATCAAGAACATGCGGCGTGGAAGGCTATCAAGCATCTTGCTATGGACCGCAAGGCTGAAGAAAAGGAGGGCGGATTCGGCGCCAAGATCGCGGAGTTGAACGCTGACATTGTCGTGGACATGATCTCGTTCGAGCTTGAAGGAACACAGCAGTTGGTCGAAGCGTTGCGCCACAAAATTGAACACTATCTGTTTTGCAGCTCGATCTGGGTTTACGGTCATGCGACCACGGTGCCATCAATTGAAAGCGATCCCACGAACGCCATCGACGCCTACGGGATTAATAAGGCAAAGATCGAACGTTGGCTTCTGCAGCAGACCCGCAGGAACGGCTTTCCTGCGACGAGTTTCCGGCCCGGTCACATCGTCGGTAGGGGCTGGGTACCTATAAATCCGCAAGCGAATGCGAATCCCGAAGTTTTCTCGCAGATTGCGCGAGGTGAAAAACTCGCTTTGCCGAACCTTGGGTTGGAGATGTTGCATCACGTCCATGCTGATGATGTCGCGCAATGGATCGTCTGTGCCATCGAGCAAAGAGCGGCCTCGATTGGAGAAGTATTCAATACGGTTTCGTCGCACGCGCTAACAATGCGCGGCTACGCCGAGGCGATGTACCGTTGGTTTGGGCGAGAGCCCCAGCTGTCGTTTGCGCCCTTCAATCAGTGGAGGCTTGGTCTGACCGAGAGTGATGCACAGACCTCATGGGGGCACGTCATGCGGAGTTCCTGCGTCTCAATCGAGAAAAGCCGTCAGCGCCTCGGCTACAACCCCCGTTTTTCGAGCCTTGAGTCAATACAGGAATCGGTTGAGACGCTAATCGCCTCTGGTCGGATCACCGTCTAAAACTTAAGCGGAATCATAGAGGCAAGATTAATCAAAGCGTCCTTCTCAGATCATTGGCATTCAGATAGACCGCGCAAACGCTAGGACTCAATCTGGGAGTGATCCGGCGCGAAAAGGCTGAGGAGCGAAGTGAGGTGATAGCCGGATCAGTTTAGATTGAGCCGTTTGCAGTGAGCCGCTGGGCGTTTGCGGCGGGCGCGGCCACTTACGTGTTTATTGGGATTTCAATAGTGTTTTTCTTGATAATGATGCACTCAGATCTTGCCCTTGCATTCAAGAAATGAAAGCATTTGGAGCACGCCGCGACTAGATGGTAGGACAAATCGCAACAGCGCGCAAGCTCGTTCGCAGACCAGCATCGAAGTGACGTCACGCGCAGCGTCCGCCGCGCGGTCGGCTTCGTTCTA
>DASREJ010000088.1:0-7316 GCA_035652115.1 Bryobacteraceae bacterium | reverse complement strand
AATTAGGCGCCAGGGCCAGTGCAATGCCCCAATAAGGCATTGGCGCTTCAGGATCAATCTTCGCCGCCTGCCGAAAAGAGTGCTCAGCTTCGGCAAAATTAAAAGCGTATACTAACGTCAGCCCTTGATCGAATAACTTTTGTGCCTCGGCATCCCGCGTATCAATTGGATGATGAAGTTCGCCCATGCCAGACAGAAGCGTGGCCCGTTGTGCGGTATGATTTTTCGGCACACAAGAGAGGAAGCACCATATCAAGGCCAAAAGCGCTCCACTTATGCGTACAGCCTCGAAAAGGTGTAAGCTGCAGTCGTTCGTTCTAGTTGCTTCCGGCGTATTAGCAGTATCTTTTCTTTCCTGCATTTCTAGAATTGTTGAAAGGCTCATCGTGACGTCACGGCCAAATCTAAATGGCAGAACTGCTGAGGATAACTCTAATGACCTAAAATGTGCTTTTAACTGTAATGATTTTGGTTTCCCTACCCTGAATGGTTACCTCTGTGGATGCAGTTGAATGACTCGGCGTAAAATCGGGATCAAGCGCTAAATTGTATGGAACGTTTACGAATGCAGCCACTTGGTAATCCCCTGGAACGATACCGCCGATATTGAACCGACCGTCACTCGTACTTATCGCTCCGTAGGTTTGAACATTACGTGTAGATGCGCTTGCCGGTCGAAGTACTATCACCGCCCCACCAACCGGTTCGCTGTTATCGTTAACAACATTTCCTGACACAGTCCCTGGATCGGAGCCAAGCACGACGTATATAGGTCCTGCTACCGCGACCTGGAAGGGAGAATCCGTGACCTCACGACCATCCCAGATGACCGCTTTCACATAAAACGCCTGGGGTAGTTCGCGAATGCGCACCCGATATCGATCAACGAAAATACCTGGAAGAATGAAGTTCCCGCTCGGGTCTACTGAAGCAAATCGTATGCCATAATTGAGCATACCGTCTGCCGGCTCAATCATGACTCGCAGCGATGGAGGAATTACTGCGCCTTTGCTCCCGTCGCCTTCAATTGTGACCTTCCCATTAAGCGTAAATCCGGGCAACAATTCCAGAGGAGAAATATTAAGGTCGTGATCCGGTAAGGTGATTTCTCTCCGAGCAAATTCAACGGCTTTACCCGTACTGTCAACGTTAGCCGCTTCAAGAGAATATGATCCGGGTGGCAGATCACAAGTATGGAATAGATCTCGGTTAGTTACCCGACCGTCCACTAAATCGATGCCATTACCGGGAATTTCTTCGAAAAGTGCAGCGATCAGAGATGATGTGTTGGGCACCCCAGCAGAAAAGAATGTACCCAGTGACAAAGTAATGCAATGGACGCTGCTCCTTGTAAGATCAACGTCTATTCGGTCGGCTTCAGTGCCGGGGCTTAGTGCAATCGGCGAGGCCCCTTCGATAGAGGGGGCATTTGGGTAAAACCTGATACCGGTCTGAGTTATTGGAACGCGTGGAATATCCGTCGATGGAGCAGAGCCAGCCCATAATTTAGAAAGCCCACCTGATGCACTCAAAAAATATATACCTGCGGCCAATCCCGAAATCCGATATGCGCCTAAGTCGTCTGTCACAGCTGACGTCCTGAAATTCAGCCTAGTCCTTCCGCCTTGCGACTCTTTCGTCCACAGCTGAATGCGGGCACTTTGCGCGAGGTGATGATTTCCGTCGCGCACCACACCGGAGATAAGCGCCTCCTTATCAAGTTCAAAATCTATACCTGATACTTGTCCACCCCCCGGACAGCTGTCGATTCTTTTGGACTGCACTGCGTCACGGGCGTAACCATCTTTGTAGGGTGTTATGTAATATCGTCCCGCCGGTACGTCCGTGAAACTATAATGCCCCGTAGAATCAGATAGGGCCTCCTGGCGGATGCCCCTTTTGAAGGCGGGAAGAGCGGATACCCGGGCACCACCGACAGGCCTCGAGTTTGCGCGATCCTTAATAACTCCTTCAATCGTACATACCCGGGAGCTGGCAACCCCGATTACACCGCTAGACGCCTGTCCTAATAACAGCGTCTGAATTACTAGTGGGAGCACAAACATGCAACCTACGCAATGTCCACGCGGACCCATACTCGTATACTTAGTTGCAAGTCCAAGTCCACGGCACGGTTTGGATTTACTGAAATGATACAACCTGATTGTGCGGCCCAAAACACGGGGTCGAGAAAGTCATCGGAATTTATGTTTTTCAAAGCGATTATCATCCATTCATGTGCATGAATCTTAAAAAATGAAAACTGTCCACTGTTGTCAGCGCGGGTAACCCGAACATTTGCAATAGTGCTGTCGTACCGGTTCTCTGGCAGCCTCAGAACTACAAGCGCGCAAGGAGCAGGGGAACCATCAGCGAGACGCACTGTCCCCCTGACGTTACCTGTCTCGCTGCTCACTACCGCGGTGACTTGGCAGTCTTGGTCAACCACGAGAAAGCGGTTATTATCGCTTGGAGTAAGCTCTCTTATAAAACAACCATCACTTCCATCGACTGTCACATGATATTTGCCAACTGGCACGTTGTGAAAGATGGCGACACCGTTTTGATCCGGCTGAACTCGGCGCTGTGAGCTGCTAGTCACAGCCGCACCATTGAGGCATATAGTTAGAGATTTATCATGCATGCCGACTACCCGTACCCCAACCTCCACTCCCGACCGAAGGGATACCACGACATCGGTCAAGTCACCGGTCCCTAGGCTGACTTCAACGAACCCCTGCATTGAATCACGCCCGAGTAGAAGCCCTGAGGAGGTCTTTCCTATTACCGGGCCACCGGCGACCAACTGGTACGCACCAATCGGAAGCGGTGCGGACGCGAAATGCCCTCCGTTGGCGGTTAATATTGTCTCGATAGGGAAGCCACCGTCCATGCGGATTATCGTGATCCCGATTTGATCTCTCCTCCACATCGCAGGAATATTGTCAACTCTTCCTGCTATTACCTGCGTCGTGAGATCAGCGGACAGCAAGAGCTGCAACTCACCCTTAGATTCACCCGGGCGGAGAAAAAAGAATTCCGCCCTACCCGGTGCTGTCGTGTTTGGGAAATAGATCGGCGCAAAACACCTTTCGCTTGCGTGTGCTGCTGTCGGTAATACGGCAATGGTAAAAGTGCCTGGCGTCAGCCCATAAAGTCGGAAGTATCCTCTATCGTCCGTAAGCGCTCCAGGATATTGCGGCACCAGTCGAACATCCGCTGCCGCTCCTCGCCGCTTAAGTGCACATACCTTTACACTTCTAACCGGCATACCCGATTGATCGAGGACAGCCCCGCTTATCGCGCAAGCCCGCGTCAATATAATCCGGACTACGCCGACTCGTTCATCTAACCCGCAAGAGCGCTCCGCCTCGACTTCAACTTGAGGTAAATAAACAAACCCCGACTTAAGAGCACGAACAATTTTTCCTCTTATAGGCGCCATGAATTTACCGGCGTCATCTGTCGCCGTTTCGTACACTGATGCACCCTCTAGGTCAGACAGCAATACCGTTACTTGGGGAATACTGTTGCCTTCATCATCGACAACAAGGCCATCTTTGTACTTCGACTCATAGCTGCGCCTCGCCTGAGCTTTTGCAGTAATGGCAAAGTAACCGACCGCGAAAAAGAAGTGTCGCCTGCTGCGGTCGCCCAAAGCCCACATCTTCATCTATCCTCAAGGCCTGCTAAATTGAAAAGCCGCTCACCTTATCTCTCCTGAGTACGTTCACGCAGCGCCGTCATACCGCAACTCTGGTAGTATTCACCCGCACCGACCGCCGCGGTACGATACCCCGCTTTGGCTAGTATGTCCGTTGAAGCGGAACATGCCTTCAAAGACACATTGGCACAATCAACTACTTGCAGTCGTCGGTGATCAAGCTCGTAGCTAGCGCGTATCGGTAATTCATAAAGCGGGATATTAATTACACCTTGACGCGGTTCGGTTTTTGCACGTTCGCTGACATCAATAATCTGCCGCTCTTCACCGTATGCCGCTAAAATGGGATAATTGTCGATCCCGCCTCTACTTTTTTCTTTCACGGCGGCATCCAGGGCATCATGCTTCACGATTAAATTGATAATTTCCTTCTCCTTGGTCGGGCTCAGTTGGCCGATCCATATGCGCCTTACAACTCCATTACTGTCTACAGCAATGATGGTTGGGGTGCCGTCAACTGACAAGCTGAGGTCCTTCCATTCCGCTGTGATATATGAAGACATATTGATATCGTTCAGATATTGTTGCGCCTTCTTACGGCTTGGGACGGCCACAATAAATGCTACTTTATTCTTGGCTGCTTCAACACTAACGGTGCGGTGAAATGGTTCGCTCCGTATACAATAGCCACAGCGTGGCTGGGCAAATAAGATAAGGGAAAATGGGTATTTTCGAAAGTCAATGGCAGCTACCTTTATACTTCTTCCAACACCGATAACCTGACGCGCTAGGGAGGGAGTCGCGTTAGAAGGAAAGTCGTCGTGTGATGCGTGATTGGGCGAAGAGATATGCTTATAGACTGCTAGAGATACAAGTACTACAACCACGGAGGCGAGTATCCAAGAAAGCTCTTTTAAGAATCGAATAGCTAGCTTCTTCCAGCTTCGTACTAACATGCAAGACCCTCCATATTAACGCCGTTTACGTGTATCAAGGCTGGCATCGACGACAACCGGCTTGCCATTCACGATACGAAAGTAAAACACTATCCTTCCTGTGACCTGGACAGGAGTTCCTCTAAGCAGAGTCGGCTGAAACGACCATTTTTTTAAGGCCGCATCTACAGCGTCGCTGATTGCCGCGTCAGGCGCCTCAAGAACCTTTGCCGCTACTACGGAGCCTTTCTGTGAGACGTGCACCTCGACAATGGCCGGACCTTCGTGGTGTCGAGAAAAAGAGGACGGAGGGTACTCAGGTTTAACAACAGTCGTAGCATCCATCCTCAATACGCTGCTTCCTACTAAGAGAGTATGGTCACGCGCATTCGCAACGCGAACAAAAGCAACCGACAACAATAAAAAACACGCTAGATGTTTATGGCACCTTCTCATGAGTCGGAGTCTTTGCACGTACACCCTGAGTGCAGTCGTGCTCGATGTCGCAATCGCCACAGCCGCCACAGCCACCGCCACCGCAGCCCGATGTAGTGCAGGTGCCGCTTAATGAACACGGGTCCCCGCACGCATTGCCCGGCGTACAGGATGTCCAGCCGCAGCCATCGATATCCTCACAAGCGCAAATCTGAGGACAGTTATTCGTCGGGTTAGTAGGAAACTGACACAATGCTTGTATCTGGTTAGACTGCAGCGCGAGAAAGGAAAGGGAAGCTGTTGCGAACGTTCGTACTAGTGAACGCCGCCAAGAAAAGCTGCGTATTAACTTCATTACGTCCTCCTAAATCAACAGAACTCATACTTATCTAAGAGCAGTATGACAAGCAAGTCAACGGATATTATCCAGCCAAATCGGACAAACAAAGACTTGTCGTGTAACTACATGGAAGATGTAATAACCCGCCTTCGGTAGGTACTCGGAGTGACTCCATGCACATCACGGAAGTATTTTGCGAAATGACTTGGATCAGTGTATCCAACACTCCACGCTGCCGTTTTGACGCTCGTATTTCCGGTACTTAGGAGCGTTAGCGCGTAATCGATTCTCAGCGTTCGCAGATATTGTCGAAACGTCTGACCGGTACACCGTTTGAACATGCGCGCTAGGTGTCGCGGTGAAACCGATAAGCGTTTGCTAATCATCGTTAACGAAAGGGATGGATCAGAGTAATGCATTTGGACTAGCTGCATCGCCCGTGGTAAGTACGTGGACTGAAGTCCGACTGCTGGTGGATCAGCAGCTACTGAGCGACCCACGCAAAGCGGCTGCAGTTAGACGCAGTGAAGTAATGGTTTTCACATGCCTCAACCGCCATAGAGAAATCGTTCTAGCTCCCGGCCTTTCGCGGTCATTCGCTCCAAATAAATGGTTGAGCTTTCGTATCCGGCGGAGTGCCGGATAAGGCGACCGCCCGAAAATACATTTTCAATTGTGAAGTCGTCGACACTCTCTTCTCCCCAGTCGCCAATCGCGCCAATTATCTCCGCTTTGTCTTCCGGCTCCCCATCGATCGACTCCAAAGATTCGATCCCATCGCTTTCGGGCCTCTTCCAACCTTGAACGGAAAACACGATCTCGTCGCCAACCATCCACGTACCCTCTACATGCTGACGCACTCCCAATGGTTCGCCGAAATCGACTTGGTCCACGTCCACGGTTAGTTTTGCTTTGCCTCCAAGCAATCGTGACAGCAGGTCATTGGGGACCGCGATCTTCTCTTTCCGAATCGCTTTGTGAAGCTTTGTCATCATGATGTCGTTCAGATTGGCCGCGAGAGCTGCGCGCTTGGATGCGAAAAGATCAATCTTCGCCAAAGGACTGTGGATCTGTCCAGTGTTGGAAAATCTTCGGGGCTTTGCAGGTTCTGCCAAAAAAACATACAGCTTTGCTCGAACGGCGGCGGCATAATTTTCTCGATTGTCGGGATCAATAGTGGCAATGGCGAGCACCCATTCCTGGTACTCGGTTTTGTCGTAAACGAAGCTGTTCACCGCTGCCCGTGCCCAAAAGTTATCGGTCAGATTGATGTCAAGACGGTCGCCGGTTTTGATACCGTTGCTATCGCTGACCTCAGGAAGTGTGAACATCTCGCCAAAGGGCGGCCTCACGTTTCGGTCAGGCAGCTTTCTAGCATTCTGAGCCACTGGATCTGAGGCTCCGCCGGCGACGATGGCGACGTGTGTTGCATCCCAGTAGAAGGCGGCGGCCGGAAATTGCGAGTCGGCCGCGCGCAGAAGCGCAGTTCCGAAGAAAAGAGCTATGACGATGCGCACGGAAACCACTTAACGCCAGTCTCAAACTTCTGCCAATAAGAATAGTCGACCGCAACCTCGCTTTGCAATTTTTCGGTCACAACTAGTTTTTCCATTTGATTCAATAGCTTACGAAAATTCGCTTGCAGCCGCATGGGACACTGTAAATAAGAGAGTTGAACATAATCAAAAACGCCGGTCGGGCCGCAAGGTCCAAACCGGCGTTTGTTTTTTAGGAGGAACTAAGTGGCAACCGAAAAACAAGTGCAAGCCAATCGCGAGAACGCGCAGCATTCAAGCGGCCCGACGACGGAAGCCGGTAAAGCAGCATCCAGCCAAAACGCATTTCGTCACGGCCTCACGGGTCATACCTTTTTCCTGCTTGAATGGGAGGACGCACAAGCCTTCGACCGCCTCCAGCAAGGTCTACGCGAAGAACATCAGCC
>DASREJ010000087.1:0-18280 GCA_035652115.1 Bryobacteraceae bacterium | reverse complement strand
TCAGTGAATGTCCCTCCGACGGGGAGTCGTTTGGAATGAAATATAGGTACACATCATAGACGACCTCGCCATAGAACGGGGTTGCCAGTTTCGTGTCGGGATCAATCAAATGTTCCTTAACAACGAGTTGACTCTGCCGAGAAGCACCGTTTATCCGATAGCCTCCATAAGTAACATTTTGGGGAAATGCTTTGCCGGAAACATCAAGCGTTCCCGAATTCACCAAAGTGCGGATATTGATCGTGCGAGATTCGGAAACTTGCAGGTTAAATGCTGGGAGTATGTAAGCGCCGACATTCGTCGTCAACTCCACCGTCACGTTGTCCGCATGTGTCCCGACGTTTGCGACCGTCAGGATTGGAGCCCAGGAACCCGCGATCGTCCAGAAAGATTCACTATACGAGGCAGATGCAAAGGGCTGCAACGCCCAATAAAAGCCGTATGCGCGGTCCGCAGAGGCTCCATAGACCCTGCCCATAAGTGAGCCGTTTTTTCCTGAATATTCAAGCGAAATTGAGGCGGACACGTACACTGCGGGAATACCGGTCGTGGCTTTGAGGACATTGAGATCGATGTGCTGGATATCACCAGGCGACATATGGGTCAGTGGGATAGTCGCTGTGGCTAGCGATCCGCCATTGCTGAATACAAGCTTCCCGTGGAAATCAAGCGGCTGGTCGCCGATGTCTCGAAGTACCAGTTGTGAAGAAATAATAAGAGGTGCGTCCACATTCAAGATTTTGTTCGCAGCTCCTATAAGGATTTGCGTGGAGAGTAAATGACCTCTACCGATCGTAGGGTCCTGAAATGTCATTGTGGTCGAGTATCCAGGGCTGTCGTCTTCAATCCACCCGCCGGTGTTTAATGCTCCTGCGGCACCATCGTGAAAGATGCTAATGCCACCCACTTCATTTTCTTGCCACATCGTGGCTACGGCAGTGGGCACCGTGTCTTTCGCAAGTTCGAGTACGGACGACCCGTGTGGCGGAAGATTGACATTCGCAAGAGGGACAGTAGCTCCGGAGATGGTCAGCGCGGGCGTGACGTTGATAACGTTGTCAGAGATATTCTGCAGCGCAACATAAACCTCGGCGTCTCGCGAGGAAAGCCAAAAAACGGCGTGCTGCGATGCTGAGGCGATCGGCCGTTCGATGCTGGGAATCGTAAAGGATAATGATTTGCCAACGTTGCTGATATACAGTTCGGCTTAGAGCACACCCGCGTGTGTCGCGTTGTACTGAAAGACTATTGTGCCGGCGGCGTGTTGGTTCCCCCAGTTCTTCCCGGCGAGTTGCGCGTTGACATCAATGGTTGCATTGCCAAGAGGCGGCAGCGTAATACTGTCAAGCTGAACGCTCCGTCCGTTTGCGTCATAGGCAAATGGAATTACGGACAATACCCTTATAGTCGAATTATTGTGCAATTCGGCTTTAGATTGAAATCCGTCAGAAGCAGACCAATAGGCATTGTAAACGAAGTGTTGCGTTTTATCGGCAGTTTGCGCGAATACAGTAACTCCTGCGAGCACTGGTAGCGCAATGCTCAGTTGGGAAATTCGCCGCATATATATCCCTTTCGCCGCGTATTTTAGGTCAGGAAAACATTGTGCTTACGATGTGGAGTTTATTTTAGGTCTAAAAACGACAGGTTACAAGCACATTCTTAATTATTTCAGTACAGTTTGATAAGAAATGACAAAATTTCCGAATCTATGATCGATGAGGGGATGCTTTCACGCCGTCGGAAGTTTGAGACCAGGGAAGCATCTCATGCAATTCTTTGCCGGTCCGAGCGAAGTGTTGCGGCAAAGTGAATCCTCGGTCCGAAAGTCTTGGCGGTGCTATCCCACCCTTCGGAGGGTGGTCAGGAGCAAACACCACTTAGCGCCGAGTATATACGAACGGAGTATTTGTTCGGGTCGCCGTACCGAACGCACGGACAAGGTCTATGCGACTTTCCGACGGAGGCCCACACGTAGGTACCGGGCAGTTACTCTGTCAGAGTTGACAGCTTGCGTATTCCATGAATCATTCTCCCGCTCCGGCACAAGATAAGCCAGCTTGGCATTGCCATCGTAGGGCGCACGATACGGGTGCTCATGGGCCCGAAGCCAGTTCACGACGCGCAGATCGGGTGATGGCTTCGTGGGCTCGCTCAGAATACTGGCGTCAACCAAATATTTCACAGGGTGTCGGTAGACTCAGAGTCGATAGACGTAAAGAAATCCTTGTACGGACATGCGAGCAACCAGTTGACCACGCCCTCGTTATGCGGCGCAGAGCGCCGAATGAGGCGATAGTCGCCGCGATCCAGGCGCTCCACATCAAACTCCTGGCCTGGCTGGATATTATCAATTTCGCGAAGTTCCGCCGGCAAGACAATCTGGCCTTTGGAAGAGACGGTAGTCTTCACTGAAGTAAGATACCGCCTTACCTAGGTTTCCGGTCAAGTGGCGAGTGTTGGGACGGCTACGTCAGCGACCTCAACGTGCATCATTAGAAAGGATGAGTATTCCGTCGGGCGTTCGCTACGCGCTTCGCAGCCTTCGGACAGGCTGGGGATTCGCTGCTCTTTTTGTCCTCACCCTCGCCCTGGGTCTCGCCGGAGTCAACACGATCTTCAGCGTGCTAGACACCGTAATCGTGCGGCCGCTGCCATTCAAGCATGCGGACCGTCTGGTGACCATCACCGAAACAGTACCCTTCATGGGAAATGGTCCTCAGATCTGCACGATTGACGAGTTCCAGCGCTGGCAGAAATCCGGTCTGCTTGATTACGCCGCCGCAGTCAACACCATGGACTTGATTCTCCCCGGCAGGGATCGCGCTGAGCTTCTGTTTGGCGCTCGAGTCACCCCAGACTTCTTTCGTGTCTTCGGAATCGCACCGTTTCTGGGCCGTGGTTTCCTCCCGGAAGACGCGGCTCCCGGGCACGAACAGGTCATCATTCTCAGCCATGAATTGTGGGCGCGCCGGTTTGGAAGTGACCCTGCCATGGTCGGCAAAAGCATTCAGTTCAGCGGCGCAACCATGACGGTAATCGGCGTGGCGCCGCCCCGCTTCGATTTCCCTCTCTTGGCCGATGTCGGCGTCGTCATGCGTTTCGCTCCCGAACAAACCGAATTTTGGATGCCGTTGGTCATCACGGAAAAAATGATTGACCAGAACAACTACAGTTATTACGTGATCGGGCGCTTGCGCGCGGGTATTCCCGTCATTAATCAGAAAATGGCCCATCTACTGTGGCCAGGAGAAAACCTGATCGGGCGCGAGTTCACAGATAACGGCAACCCGCCGATCCTGGTGATCGGAGTTGTGGGCAATGTGCATAGCGGGCCGCTCGAAACGGAACCGATGATGCAATATTACTGGTTGCATTTTCTGACTACGCAAACAGCTTCGCCGTCCGTGCAAAAGCCGATCCGCTCAGCCTTCTTCGTGCCGTCGAAAGAACGATCTGGCGTCTCGATCCAGACCTGGCAGTCAAGGGCGCCGAAACGATGGAACACCTCATCCAGTCGGCAACGCTGGAGCGCCGCTTCGAAACCGATCTTCTGCTTGGATTCTCGGCGTCTGCTCTGTTCCTTTCCGCGCTTGGTCTCTTCGGAGTGGCATCGCTTTCAGTCACACGGCATTCGCGCGAGTTCGGCATCCGGATGGCGGTCGGCGCAACATTCATCGATGTGCTCTGGCTCGAAATACTTCGCAATGTCGTGATCGTCGTTGCCGGTTTGGCAGTTGGCCTGCTTCTCTCGTTCGCGACGCATCGCGCGCTTACCGCCTTGCTGTTTGGTATTTCTCCCTTAGACCTGAATGTTTATGCAGCCGCGGCTGCTGTTTTGACCATTTCCGCCCTGACGGCTGTGCTCATTCCCGCTTTGCGCGCGGCGCGAATGGACCCCGCTATCGTCTTACGAGACGAGTAATACTTGTCGACGGCCCACAATTTCCGACAGCATCTCAGGGCACAATCACAGCAGCGCCATCCACCGCGTCGTTCTTAATGGCTTGCAAGGCTTCGTTCGCTTGTTGTAGCGGAAACACCGTCACCTTGGGGCGCAATCCAATTTGGGCAGCCACATCCAGAAAATCGCGCGCATCGGCACGAGTCATGTTCGCCACGCTGCGGATCTGGCGTTCGCCCCAAAGCAAGCCGTCATAATCGAACTCCGGAATGCGGTCGAGATGAATCGCATTGATGGCAACAATGCCACCTTTGCGCAAGCTCGAAAGCGCTGTCACAACAACGTCCCCACTCGGCGCGAAAGTAATGGCCCGATCGAGTTCATGCGGCGGCTTCTCGCGCTCGGTGCCTACCCAAGCGGCCCCGAGAGATTGCGCTAATTCGCGGTGAGACGCCCCGCGCGTAGCGACATAGACGTCGCAGTTCCAATGCTTCAAGACCGAAATCGCCAAATGTGCGGAAGCTCCAAATCCGAACAGGCCCACTCGTTCGCCCGGTTGCACTTCGGCGACGCGAATGCTGCGAAAGCCGATTACGCCCGCGCAGAGCAGCGGAGCCGCCTGCATGTCGTCCAGAGCGGCCGGCAGCGGAAAGACAAAATCGGCGCGTGCACTCGCGTATTCGGCATAGCCGCCATTGACGTCATAGCCCGTAAACATCGGGTGGTCGCATAGGTTCTCAGCGCCGCGCTTGCAATACGGGCAAGTACCGTCCGCTCCACCAAGCCAACAAACCCCTATGCGCGTGCCCGTCGGTAGCGAACCTGTGCCGCCGTCGACGATTTCGCCGACGATCTGATGACCGGGTATCAAATGTTCTTTGTGGGGCGCTAGTTCACCTTCGATAATGTGCAAGTCCGTCCGGCAGACTCCACACGCGCGCACTTTAAGCAGCACGTTTCCAGCTTTTGGCTCAGGTTTCGCGTAGTCTGTCGCGATCCGTAAAGGCTGCTTCGTGTGTTGTAAAACGGCTGCGAGCATGTCGGCATCAGTAAGCCATCGTTTGGATGGTCTCTGCAGGAATGAGCTGTGGTTCGGTAATAGCTTGAACCTGCTGCTGCGTCACTCCCGGAGTCAATTCCCGCAGCACCAGACCTCTTGGCGTCACTTGAATAACGGCCAATTCGGTCACGATGGTGTCCACTACTTTCAATCCGGTAATCGGCAGCGTGCAGCGCTTTAGAATTTTGGGCGTGCCGGCTTTCGTCGTGTGCTCCATAGCGACAATCACGCGCCGTGCGCCCGCGACAAGATCCATGGCGCCGCCCATTCCCTTCACCAGCTTGCCGGGAACCATCCAATTCGCCAGATTGCCTTCTTCGTCTACTTCCATCGCGCCTAGGACGCTCAGATCAATGTGACCGCCGCGAATCATAGCAAAAGAATCGGCACTCGAAAAATACGCGCATCCCGCGGTTTCAGTTACGGTTTCTTTGCCGGCATTAATCAGGTCCGCGTCTTCGCTGCCTGCCGGCGGATAGGGCCCCACGCCGAGCATTCCATTTTCAGATTGAAGCGTCACTTCAATGCCGGGTGGAACGCAATTCGCAATTAGCGTCGGCATTCCGATTCCCAGATTCACGTAGAACCCGTCCCGCAGTTCACGCGCGACGCGCCGGACAATACGCTCGCGTTTTTCGCTTTCAGTCGCGGCCATTTTAGACGTTTCTCACTGTTCGGCGCTCAATTCGCCGCTCATATTTCTCGCCTTTGACGATCCGTTTGACGTAGATGCCCGGCGTCATCACGTGATCGGGATTGATCTCTCCTGGTTCGACCAGTTCTTCTACTTCGGCAATCGTCGTGCGCGCAGCGGTCGCCATCATGGGATTGAAATTGCGCGCCGTCTTCCGATATACCAAGTTCCCCAGCCGATCACCGCGCCATGCCTTAATTAGCGCAAAATCCGCGGTAAGTCCCCGTTCCAGGACGTAGTTACGCCCGTCGAACTCCCGAATCTCCTTGCCCTCTGCGACCATGGTGCCTACGCCCGTCGGCGTATAGAAGGCTGGAATTCCAGCGCCCCCCGCTCGAATACGCTCGGCTAATGTCCCTTGCGGAACCAATGTGACTTGAAGCTTTCCGGCAATCACCATCGATTCCAGCAGCTTGTTCTCACCGACGTAACTTCCGATGTGGGAGGCAATTAGTCCCGCTTCCAACATCAGACCCATGCCGAATCCATCCACGCCCATGTTGTTGCTGATTGTGTTGAGCCCTTTAACGCCCTTACGAACCAGCGCCGCAATCAGGTTTTCCGGAATGCCGCAGAGCCCAAATCCTCCGATCATGACGGTGGCGCCGTCAAACACATTTGCCACGGCTTCGTCGGCACTAGCGACGACTTTATTCACACGATCTTCTCCGCGAACGCATAGCGATACTGACCTTCGATTGAGGGGTCCGCCCCAGTGTATCGGAGATCATCCAACCAGCCTCCGCAAGTTTCTGCAGGTCCACGCCCGTTTCAATATCCATGCCGGTTAGCATGTAGACAAGATCCTCGCTGGCCAGATTTCCGGTAGCTCCTGACGCATAAGGACATCCGCCGAGGCCAGCAACGGAGCTATCCACAACCGCAATTCCCAATTCGAGAGACGCCAGCACGTTGGCCAGGGCTTGCCCGTAGGTATCGTGATAATGCACAGCGAGGTTCGCAATTGATACGCGCTTCGCGACCTCGCAAATCATCTTCTGCGCTTCAACTGCAGTGCCCACGCCAATTGTGTCTCCGAGAGAAATTTCGTAGCAGCCCATCTCAAAGAGATGCCTCGCAACTTCGGCCACTTTTAAGGCGGCCACGTGACCTTCATAGGGGCAGCCAAGCACGCACGAGACATAGCCGCGCACGTTGACGCCGTGAGCGCGAGCGGTTTCAGCCACAGAGCGCAGTCGATCGAGGCTTTCATCAATAGAGCAGTTGGTGTTGCGCCGCGAAAAGGCTTCCGAAGCTGCGGCAAAAACGGCAATCTCCTGCGCGCCTGCAGCGAGCGCCGCGTCTAAACCCTTTGTATTCGGAATCAAAACGGGATAGCTGACCCCCTCATGACGATTTAGATTAGCTAAGACCGCTGCCGTATCCACCATCTGTGGTACCCATTTCGGCGATACAAAACTCCCGGCCTCAATTGTTTTCAGCCCAGCGTCCGCCAGGCGTTCAATCAACTCGACTCTCTTCTGGACGGGGACGGTGAAAGGTTCATTCTGGAGGCCATCTCTCGGCCCAACTTCGACAATGCGAACAGACGATGGGTAAGTCATCAGAAGGCCTACTCCTCGCTTGTCCAACTTTTCTTGTGCTTGGGTTTCGATCGAGTAGATTTTGCTTCGACCACGCGGCTCGGCTTAGGAGCGCCGACCCGCTCGCGCGCAATCGCTTTCACTGCTTTGGTTTTGCTGTATTTGCGAGGTCTCTTCACGCTATGAAGATAACGCTCGACCAGAACAATTTAGATCAACCTATTGTCAGCGACTTTTGTCACGATGGCTGGATCGATCTCCTCGGCCGTAAGGATATTGAACGCAATTTTCGATCGCGTGGGGAGAAAGTGAAAGAATTTTTCCGCCGCGCGTTGATTCTCGGCTTCAATCTCGCGGGCAACGACTTCCGTTGCACTGTCGCCGGCTGCATGCGCCACAGTCGCCAAAACTTCGTACATGGCACATTCGCTTTTTTCGGCCGTGAATGCCGTGAATAGATTCTGCACCAGGCGTTCTTCCAGGGTGTTTCCGGCACGCGCGAACTTTGGACGCAGGTCGAGAACCGGCGCGAGTACACCGGCTTCAGCCAAATCCCCGCCGCCGACGGAACTTAAACGTTCCCTCAAACGCTCGCGATGCACCCTGGTCTCATCCGCGTGTTCCGCAAAAGCAAGTTGGACATCCTCATCGTCGCCCTCGCTTGCAAACGAGCGCAACTGCTCCTCAAGCGTCTCTTCTGCCCCTATAGTCTCTTTCAGGTATTGGCGAATCAACTCTGCACTATTAGGCAAAACTGATGGATTCGGCAAGGTCTACGCGGCAGCCAACTTTTGCGAAGCGTCGGGCCAAATGCCCAATTCCACAAATTCCACTTCGAAGCGGGCCTGCTCCTTCGGATCTTCGGCCGGTCTGAGGCGGCGGCAACACTCCCGCAGCGATTCCTCCAGGGGCCGACGGCTTGCCTGCTCACCCAGCACCACACGAACCAGCTCGCGCGCCGCCTTCCGCGCGGCTTCGGGCGACTTGGCAAACATCATCGCTTCGTAGCGATCATTGATTAATGCAGTTTCTCGATTCATTTTCGGCGCCTTTCACGTTCAGCGCTCGTTAGGTTTGATGCGCCAAATCGATTTTTGATGCGCCCGCAAAAAGCGCAAAAACGCTAGCGCGGCAGACGCTACGAATGGACGGCATGCTGCGCGTCTAACTTTGAGTTCTGAGCGGATTTATGCAACAATTCACGAACTTCTTTGTCCGAAGTCGGTCGAAAATCCTCATACCACTGCCCAACGGACTCAAACGGATGAGGGGTTGACAGGCAGACGACCTGATCGACTTCCCTGCCCAATTCGTCGCAAGTCGGCTTTGCAGCCACCGGAACCGCCGCTATAATCTTCCTTACACCTCTGGGCAGTAGGCTTTTAGCAGCCGCAAACATCGTAGCTCCGGTAGCCAGACCGTCATCCACCAGCACTATAGTCTTTCCACTTACCGTTAGTGGCTGCTGCCCTTCACGATAAAGTTGCTCGCGCCGTTCAAGTTCCGCGCGCTCCCGGATTGTAACTTCCTCAAGCAGTTCTTCTGAAACGTCGAGATGCTTGATCAACTCACGATTGAGAACCCGGATATCGCCACTTGCAATCGCACCTATCGCGAGTTCCTCTTCGCCCGGCATGCCCAGCTTGCGAACGATTAAGACGTCCAACGCTGCCTTCAGGGATGTAGCCACTTCAAAACCCACCGGAACGCCCCCTCTTGGCAGCGCTAAAACCACAGGAGTTTCGGGAACAGCCGCGCGCACCGCGCGAGCTAAAGCCCGGCCGGCACTACGGCGGTCGGCAAAAAGTGGCATGTCTGGACGACGTTGGGAACGCAGGCTTTCAATCCTCTCGTCAGGAAGATGCGCGTTAAGCTGAGCACCGTCGTCGGCTCTATCGTCTGGGGCTCAACTTTTTATTTGACGTGCGTCTCTCTATAACTGTTTCCCAGGTGGACCCTTAACCCAATTCTTAGAGCCCGGACAATGCCCCTCATTGAATACAGTGCTTTGGACGATAAGGTCGTTTAAGGCCTCCACGTACAAACGATTGGCGTAAGGCCCAGCGATCCGCAAAATGTTGGTAATAAACCATCTAATCCAAGCAAAGGTGCAGTTGTTTCTGGCGTTTGTCGGCCAACTGCCACCGTTATTTCTATTTGCGGGCATAGCGGCCGCGGCAGTCGTTTTGGTGCTGTTATGGATGCTGAGCACGCGTTGGGTTGTAGCGCGAAAGACAAGATCCGTCCAACAAGAGAAGGCCGCGGAAACTGCGCTCCGAGAGGCCGCGGAATTGGCCAACCGGGCCAAGGGCCAGTTTCTTGCAAACATGAGCCATGAAATCAGAACGCCGATGAATGCGATCATCGGTTTCACAGATCTGGCTTTAAAGAACAATGTCAGCGATGAACTGCGCGAGTATCTCGACACCGTCAGAACCTCGGCCGATTGGCTGATGCACATTGTTAACGACGTTCTGGAGTTTTCGCGTATTGAAGCGGGCAGGCTTCAGTTGGAAAAAACCACCTTTTCTTTGGCCGACTGTATCCGTTCCACCATCAAAATCGTGCAGCCGGAGGCTGCGGCAAAGGCGCTGCAACTACGCTACAAAATCGACGCGCAGATACCGAATGTCGTCTGCGGCGACCCTATGCGTGTTCGTCAGATTGTTTTTCATCTGTTGGACAACGCTGTCAAGTTCACTACTTCTGGCAGCGTGATGCTAAGCGCTTCGCTCGATTCCAAATCGTCCGACGCCGTGCTGGTGCGGATTTCTGTAGCAGACACGGGAATTGGAATTCCCTTCCACAAGCAGAAGTTCCTATTCGAACCTTTTAGGCCGGACGAAGTTACCGATCAAACCTTCTCAGGATCGGGCCTGGGTCTGGCAATCGCGCGGAGACTGGTAGAGATCATGGGCGGGACAATCGAATTCACCAGCCAGATCGGCGCGGGCACAACTTTTCAATTCACCGCGTGGTTCGACAAGGTGCAACGCACACCAGAGTCGAATGCCGGCAGTTCTGGCACTGCGATAGCGGCACCAAAGCAATTGTCCATTTTGGTTGCCGAAGATAATGCCATAAATCGACGGCTAATCACCAAAGTGCTGGAGTCGGCGGGTCATCGCGTAATCTCTGTTTCGAACGGCAAAGAGGCTGTGAACACATTCGGCACCGAGATATTCGACCTGATTCTGATGGATATGGAGATGCCGGACATGGACGGACTGGAAGCGACGCGCATGATCCGTACCAATGAGCCTAAGGACGCTCATATCGCTATTTACGCTCTCACGGCCCATACATCGGCTGCCGACCGTGATCGGTGTTTTGCCGCCGGGATGGATGGCTTCATGTCAAAGCCAATCGAAATCAATGAAGTCTTGAAGGCGGTGGACCGAGTAGCCTCCGCGCCGCGAAATGAACCCGCGCTAGTCAGCTAACCCGGCAGCCAAGCGATACTTGGTCGACGCACTCAAACAACTCCGTTGCCAAGCCATCGCGCAGTGCGTCGCCGGCTTTGCTTAGCAGCTCAACTATAGTTCCAGCCGGCCCTTGTAGATCATGTCTCTTAACTGGAACACTCTTCGAATGGTGAGCGATCCAAATCGCGTAGTGAAGGTTACTTCTTTGTCGGCCGCGGTAATGGGGTCTTTGCGTGAGAAAAAGACGTGGATAATTCCGGTCGCGGCTTCCAGCCTAACGTTTTCCGGTGCCAGATTCGGCTTACCTCTTTGCAGCAGCCTGGACGCCGCCATAAGGCCCTCCAGCAACTCCTCGGGATCGCGCGCGTCAACGGTATCGCCACTATTTGAACTGCCGCTCAACTGGCCTTGTTCGCGGTAACGCCTAGCGGGAACCAGCCCAAACAACGTGATGACGTAATCCTTGGCTGCCTGTTCTGAAGTAACGGATGTCGCCTCCGGCACCGGACCTGTGGTTCCGCTAGTCAAGTGCGCGGAGGCCTCGCGCACAGCCAACGCGCTGTCCCAACGGATCAGTACCGGCAGCGACGGAACACTTCCACGAGGCATTCTGCCTACCCCGCCATCCCAACGGCCATCTGTAGCTCCATGTGGACCTGCCATTCCAGCTTCAGCGGCGCCCGGCAGCGGACCGGGAGGAGGAGCTTCACGATCGTCATTTCCGAAGACAGCCTTTGTTTCCTGTGCCCACGGGGATGCGGTGAGTATGCGTCGCGCATCGTTGTCGGTCCACTTCTGAGGATTCTTACTCCAGGGCTCTGAAGCAATCAGACCCACTACGGCAACGATCGTGAGAAACAACAACTTCATCTAAAACAACTTCCCGGCTCTTATATGCCCAATTCACGCTTGGCTTCGCCAAATTTCTCTACCGCGAACTCCAGTTCCTCCGGCGTATGAGCCGCCGACACTTGAACTCGGATACGCGCTTTGCCTTGCGGCACCACGGGATAGGAGAATCCAATCACATAGACGCCTTTTTGCAGCAGCAAGTCAGCCATCCGCGTTGCCAATGCCGCGTCACCCAACATAACGGGCACAATCGGATGTTCGCCGGGAAGAATCTGCAAGCCTAGGGAGGTCATCCGCTCACGAAACAGTTTCGTGTTGCTAAATAGACGCTCGCGCAGTTCCGTACCTTTGGTCAGCAGATCGAGAACTTGTATGGACGCGGCCACAATCGGCGGCGCGACAGAGTTCGAAAAAAGATAGGGTCGCGATCTCTGGCGTAGTAAATCGATGATTTCTTTGCGGCCGCTTGTGTAGCCGCCGCTCGCCCCGCCTAGCGCCTTTCCCAACGTTCCAGTAATGATGTCAATGCGTCCCATCACGCCGTGGTGCTCGTGTGTGCCGCGGCCCGACTTGCCCATGAAGCCCACGGCGTGTGAGTCGTCCACCATTACCATGGCCTTATATTTTTCGGCCAAATCGCAAATCTCGGGGAGCTTGGCGAGATAACCGTCCATCGAAAATACGCCGTCGCTCGCGATTAATCGGTTCCGCGCGCCGCTCGTCTCTCTCAGTTTGGCTTCCAGATCTGCCATGTCACCGTTTTTGTAGCGCAGACGCGAAGCCTTACAGAGCCGGATGCCGTCGATGATGCTCGCGTGGTTCAGTTCATCGGAAATGACGGCGTCTTCCTGTTCGAGCAGCGTTTCAAATAAACCGCCGTTAGCATCAAAACAGGAACTGTACAGAATCGTGTCGTCAGTGCCTAAGAACTGGCTGATCTTCTGCTCCAGTTGCTTATGTATCGATTGCGTCCCGCAAATAAAACGAACACTCGCGAGTCCATAGCCCCAATCATCGAGTGCTTTTCGCGCGGCCGCGACGATGGCCGGATGATTCGCAAGACCCAAATAATTGTTCGCGCACAGATTCAGAACGGAATTACCGTCTTTGACGCGAATCTCCGCCTGCTGCGGCCCATCTATCAACCGCTCTCGCTTGAACAGGCCCGCCTTTTCAATCTCTTCTAGCTTGTCGGTGACATACGGCTGAACGGCGCTGAACATGAATCCTCAACAATCTTTCACGTTAACAGCTAAGCCGGCCAAGGCGGTTTCTTTGTATCGCGATTGCATATCGAGGCCCGTCTGGTACATCGTCTGGATCACTTGATCGAGCGAAACAATGTGCCCCGCGGTTTCCTGCATCGCCATCCGGCACGCGTTGATCGCCTTGACAGCGCCAATCGCATTGCGCTCGATGCAGGGAATCTGTACCAAGCCTCCGATGGGATCGCACGTCATCCCAAGGTGATGTTCCATGCCGATTTCGGCTGCGTGCTCGACCTCCGAATTTGACGCGCCCAACGTCCCTGCCAGCCCCGCTGCGGCCATTGAGCACGCTACTCCCACTTCGCCCTGACACCCGACTTCGGCCCCCGAAATCGATGCATTTTCCTTATAGAGAATGCCGATTGCTCCCGCCGTTAAGAAGTACCGCATCAGTCCTTCGCTTGACGCCTCGGGAACAAACTGAATGTAATAACGCGCCACCGCAGGCACTAGTCCTGCCGCGCCGTTGGTGGGTGCAGTGACAACCCGGCTCCCGGCAGCGTTCTCTTCATTCACAGCCATCGCGAAGACGTTCACCCAATCCATGGCACCCAGGGGATCGTTTGGCCGCAGGTTCTGAACTTTCTTAAATAGCCCCGGCGCCCGCCGCCGCACATTCAACCCACCAGGCAGAATGCCGGTTGTTTGAAGTCCTCTTTCAATGCAGCTATTCATCACGCCCCAGATGTGGTTAATTCGCGACCGGACCTCTTGTTCTGACCTCAGCGCGCTTTCGTTTTCGAGCATCAGACGCCAAATCGGAAGGCCTTTCGAGTCGGCTTGCTCCAACAACTCGGCACCGTTTGAAAACGGATGCGGCACGGCAAGCGAGCGGCCGGCTGAAGAAACGGGCTCGCCCTCCTTCACGATGAATCCGCCGCCGATGGAGTAATAAATGTCGCGAGCTAAAACGCACCCGTCGCGATCGAATGCCGTGAACTCCATCCCATTGGGATGCCCTGGCAAAATCTGATCTGTGTGAAAGAGTAAATCGGTCGCGGCATCGAACGTGATCTCCTGCTCTCCCAATAACCGAATTGAGCGGTCGTTCCGGATTGCATCCACGATTGACGGAATTCGTTCGGGATCGACTTCTTCCGGCTTCTCGCCAGACAGGCCGAGCAGCAAAGCTCGATCTGTGCCATGGCCAATGCCGGTAAGCGCAAGCGAACCGTACAACTCGGCCAGTACCCGCGCTGTTTTTGAAAGCAGCTTCGCATCGTATAAGGACGCGACGAAAGATCGGGCCGCGCGCATCGGCCCGACCGTATGGGAACTGGACGGGCCAATACCGATCTTGAACAGATCAAAGATGCTAGTCTTCATCGCCGCCCTGAACCCGCAGTCTATTTAACGTTGGTCCAGTCCAGAATGACCTTGCCCGAATTTCCGGAACGCATGACAGCAAACCCCTGCTCAAAATCGCAACAGCAAAACCGGTGGGTAATCACACCCGAGATATCCAACCCCGATTCGAGCATCACCGTCATCTTGTACCAGGTCTCATACATCTCACGGCCATAGATTCCTTTGATGGTCAGCATGTTGAAGATCACTTGCCGCCAATCGATCGCCATCTCTTTGGCCGGAATTCCCAGCATTGCGATCTTTGCGCCGTGACTCATATTTAAGATCATTTCGCGAAAAGCCACGGAGCTGCCGGACATCTCTAATCCCACGTCAAAGCCTTCGTGCATGCCAAGTTGCTTCTGTGTCTCTGCGACCGGAGTTTCCTTCGGGTTCACCGCCAGCGTCGCGCCCATCTTACGCGCGAGATCGAGCCGGTACGGATTCAAATCGGTAACCACGATATAGCGCGCGCCCGCGTGCCGCACAACGGGGATGGCCATCAGGCCAATAGGACCCGCGCCAGTGATCAAAACATCTTCACCTAAGACCGGAAACGACAAAGCCGTGTGAACCGCATTCCCAAATGGGTCGAATATCGCGGCCACCTCTCGGTTAATTCCGGGATCGTGCCGCCAGATATTGCTCATCGGCAGCGCGATGTATTCGGCGAAAGCGCCCGGTCTGTTTACTCCTACGCCTTGCGTGTGCGCGCACAAATGCCGCCGTCCCGCAAGACAGTTGCGGCAGCGGCCGCAAACCACATGACCTTCGCCGCTGACTACCTCGCCCGGATGAAAGTCATTTACGTTCGAGCCGACCTCCACAATTTCGCCGACAAATTCGTGGCCAATCGTCATCGGAACCGGAATTGTGGACCGCGCCCACTCGTCCCATTCGTAGATGTGTAAGTCGGTGCCGCAAATCCCGGTGTGCGTCACGCGAATCAAAACATCGTTAATACCAATCGAAGGTTCAGGAACGTCTTCCAGCCACAATCCCGGCGCGCTTTGGCTCTTGACGAGCGCCTTCATCGGGTTTCTCTAGCGCACAGGCGGTTTGTTCGCCGTTGTGCGCGATCTTCAATGAGCCACAGGCGGTTTGTTCGCCATTGTGCGCGATCTTCAATGGGCCACAGGCGGTTTGTTCGCCGTTGTGCGCGATCTTCAATGCTGCAATAACGTGATTGCATCCTAGCTGTATAGTAACGTCCGGAGTTGCGCAATGTGCTTGCTCCCTCGGCACTTGTCACAAATTCCGCCGCGCAGGATCTACCTAGATATAGAGGCTGGAATCTGCTTGAGCCCGCCGGTTAAAACCATAGCGGCGCATCTTCTTCTAAGACGTATAAATGAACGCACTTACTATTATTCCCGGCAAGGCTAACTCCGCAACCGTAAAAGATGTCCCCGAACCCACGCCAGACTACGGCAGCATTCTGGTGAGCGCTCTGGAGCTCGGAATTTGCGGAACTGACTTCGAATTAATTTCGGCAGATTACGGCTGGCCGCCGCCAGGCAGTGACCATTTGATCATCGGCCATGAATCGCTTGGCCGCGTGGAAGAAGCACCGGCAAAAAGCGGCTTCAATAAAGGTGACCTAGTAGTTGGCATCGTACGCCGGCCCGATCCCGTGCCCTGTGTTGCCTGCGCCGCCGGTGAATGGGACATGTGCCGTAACGGAAAATACACCGAGCGCGGAATCAAGGAGGTCAACGGATTCGCCTCCGAACGCTGGCGCATTGAACCCAACTACGCCATCCGTTTAGATTCAAGCCTGGACGATGTCGGCGTATTGATGGAGCCCACGAGCGTGGTTGCGAAAGCGTGGGACCACATTACACGAATCGGTGAACGCGCCACATGGGAACCGAAAACGGTTCTCATTACAGGCGCCGGCCCAATCGGCTTATTGGGAGCCATGATAGGCGCCCAACGTGGCCTTGAAGTTCACGTTTTGGATCGCGTCACTAGCGGACCTAAACCTGAACTCGTGAGTCAGCTTGGCGGCCACTATCACACTGGTCCCCTTAATAAGCTTGGATTTAAACCCGACATCATTATCGAGTGCACCGGCGTCGCTTCAATCATCGCCGAATCGGTGTATCAGTTAGGCAGCGACGGCATTCTCTCACTGGTTGGCGTATCTTCCCAAGGCCAAAAGGCCAGTCTCGATCTGGGCAGCATCAACCGTACAATGGTGCTCGATAACCAAGTGATTTTCGGGACGGTAAATGCCGGCCGCGCTCATTGGGAAATGGCCGAAAAAGCTCTTCTCCATGCGGACCGCAAGTGGCTTTCGCGTTTGATTTCGCGCCGGGAAAAACTGTCCAATTGGCAGCAGGCTCTCGAACGCCGTCCGAATGACATCAAGGTAGTTATCGAGTTAGCAGCATAGCGTTTTTGACAAAATACCGCCGTGTCACAACTCATTGAAGACTACGCTCTCATCGGGAACAATGCCACAACCGCGCTAGTCGGCCGCAACGGTTCCATTGACTGGCTTGGATTTCCGCGCTTCGACTCGAGCACCTGTTTTGCTGGTTTGCTAGGCTCCGATAGGGACGGACACTGGAGCATCGCGCCGTTCGATTATCGCCCGCAGATCACCCGGCGTTACCGCAAAGGCACGTTGGTCCTCGAAACCGAATTTCAGACGCCCGAAGGCTCGGTGGTCGTGACGGACTGCATGGATCGCCGCCACGAGCATCAAGACGTGATTCGCATGGTCAAAGGAATTCGCGGCCGTGTCGAAATGCGCATGGAACTGGTGATTCGCTTTGAATACGGCACAGTAGTTCCCTGGGTCACCCGCATGGAAGACGGCCGTTTGCGCGCCGTGGCGGGCCCGGATCAAATCATCATTGCCGCGCCGGTTGAGACACGCGGCGAGGATTTCAAGACGCTCGCCTCTTTTGAAGTTGCCGAAGGGCAGACGCTGGCCTTCTCAATAACCTGGGCAAGCTCCTACAGCCCCATCCCGCCTCCTTTCGATGCAGCGGCGGCATGCGAAAGAGTGGCGCATGCCTGGGAGAAATGGTCGAGCAAGCATAATCCCAAAGGCCCCTACGCCGACATTGTGCAGCGATCTTTGATTACTCTAAAAGCGCTTACCCATCATCGAACGGGCGGGATCGTCGCTGCGGCTACTACTTCCCTGCCCGAGGAAATCGGCGGCGAGCGCAACTGGGATTATCGCTACTGCTGGCTGCGTGATTCCACCCTCACTTTGTTCGCGCTTACGGAAGCCGGCTTCACGGATGAAGCAAAAGCCTGGAACGAATGGCTGCTGCGCGCGGTTGCTGGAAGTCCCGAACGCATGCAGATTATGTACGGGGTAGCTGGCGAGCGCCGGCTCACGGAATTTGAACTTCCTGAGCTATCGGGTTACGAAGGTTCCAGCCCAGTGCGCATCGGCAACCGCGCATCTGAACAACTGCAACTTGACGTATATGGCGAAGTGCTCGATTCCTTCTACCACGCGCGAAAGAGAGGATTGCCCGAACTCGAAGCGGCGTGGAATTTGCAGCGTGCGCTTATCGCGCGGCTGGAAGAGCTTTGGACCGAACCGGACAAAGGCATGTGGGAAATCCGAGGCAAATCGCGGCATTTCGTCGAATCCAAAGTGATGGCCTGGGTCGCGGTCGATCGAGCAATCCGGACCGTTCAAGAATTTGGCGAAGAAGGTCCGCTTGAGCGCTGGGTCAAATTGCGAAACGATATTAAGGAAGAAGTGTGCCGTTTCGGCTTCAGCAAAGAACTGAATTCGTTTGTGCAATTTTACGGCAGTAAGGAACTCGACGCAAGTCTTCTGATGCTGCCGCTGGTCGGCTTCCTTCCGGCTGACGACGCGCGTGTACTAGGAACCGTGGCGGCCATTGAAAAGCATCTGATGAAAAGCGGTTTTGTAGCCCGCTATAATACCCGTTCGTCCGTCGATGGCGTCTCCGGTGATGAAGGAGCGTTCGTCGCGTGTAGCTTTTGGCTCGTAGATAACTACATTTTGCAAAAGCGCATGAGCGAGGCGCGCGAACTGTTTGAGCATCTGCTCACGCTCCAGAACGATGTGGGCTTGTTGTCAGAAGAATACGATCCCCGGGAACGGCGCCAGCTCGGAAATTTTCCGCAAGCATTTTCTCATCTGGCGCTCGTAAATAGCGCGCATAATCTAACGGCCGGCGATGAA
>DASREJ010000086.1:0-24163 GCA_035652115.1 Bryobacteraceae bacterium | reverse complement strand
TGGCGCCGTAGCAGTAGCGCTCGCCTGTATGCGTCTCGGTCCGAATTACGAAGTTGTTGTCCGAGCCTTCAAATTCGAGTACCCGCTCATACTGGTGCACGTTTAACCCGTAATGATCTGCGACGCGGCGATAGTACTTCAGCGCTTCCGTGCGTCCCGGCTTCTCATTGAGAGACGTCATCGGAATGTCGCCAATCTCAAGAAGCTCCGGCGTCGTGAAGAACACCAGATTGGTGGGGTAGTGGTAGATGGAATTGACGATGCAGCCCTTGTCAAAAAGAACAGCGGTCAATCCGCGTCTTTCGACTTCAATCCCGCACGCAAGTCCGGTAGGTCCGGCGCCAACTATCGCTACGTCGAAATGTTCCATCTCGCCGGATTACAGCAAAGCCTCGATCTTCCGATAGACCTCTTCTAACACGCGCGGTAGCGCCTGCACATCTTTTCCCGCGCCTTCAGCCATATCCGGCCGCCCGCCGCCCTTCCCCCCGATCGCCTTCGCGAGATCGCCGACGAGTTTTCCCGCTTGCACTTTTCCCGTCAGATCCTTGCTCACCGCTGAAATCAGCGACACATTTGCATCGTTTACTGACGCGAGCACAATTACGGCACTCCCCCATTTGTTGCGAAGCGAGTCGGCGAGCGCCCGCAATTGTTTGGAATCGAATCCATCTAATCTTTGCGCAAGCACGGTGGATCCATTCACTCTTCGGCCTTCGACCTTTTCGAGCTGCTGATGAGCGATTCGAGTCTTGAGTTGCTCCAACTCGCGTTCGACGATCTTCTGGTGTTCCAGAACCTTTTCCATCTGATCCAACACGCCCGATTCGGAACTACGCAACAGTTCGCTGGCTTTTGTTAATTGCGCCGCAGCCTGTTGAAATTTTTCGAGCGCGTATTCGCCGGTGACGGCCTCTATGCGGCGGACGCCTTGCGAAATGCTGCCTTCATACACAATCTTGAACAGACCGATATCTCCGGTGCGGCCAACGTGCGTGCCGCCGCACAATTCGCGGCTAAAACCCGGAACGCTGACGACGCGAACATTCTCTCCATATTTTTCGCCGAACAAAGCCATCGCGCCCGTGGCTAACGCCTGCTCCAGGTTCATGACGTCGGTTGTCACTTCAGTGTTCGCCAGAATTTGCTGATTGACGATTCGTTCGATCTCCGCACGTTCGTCGTCGCTCAACCCGGAATAATGTGTGAAGTCGAAGCGCAACCTTCCCGGTTCTACAACGCTGCCGGCCTGCTTGACATGCGTTCCCAGGACCTGTCGGAGAGCCGCATGCAGCAGGTGCGTCGCCGTATGGTTGCGCATAATTGCGGAGCGCGACGGCTGATCCACTACGGCCAGCAACTTGTCGCCGGTTCGAATCGGTCGCAGCACGTGAATCCTTTGCACCATCGCAAACGGCGTCGGCTTATACGCGCCTTCGACGATCGCAACGCGTTCGTGCGTTTCGCTATCAAGCAGCATGCCGGTATCGCCGATCTGGCCGCCCGATTCTGCATAGAACGGCGTTTTCGCAAAAACGATTTCAGCAGGCCCTTGCTCCGCTACCTCAACTGCCCGTTTATCGACAACCAATCGGACCGTTTCAACCGGCGTCTCTAGACTGCTCCGGCCAACGAATTCGGTTGCTGGAAGTTCTTTGTAGACATCGGCGATCTGAGCTTTGTCCGCGCCCTTCCAGCTTGCACGCGCGCGCACGCGCTGCTTCTCCATCTCAGCCGTAAAGCCTTCGCGATCGATAGTCAAGCCGAACTCACGGGCCATTTCTTCCTGCTCGTCGAACGCCAGACCGTAGGTGTCATACAGCTTGAACGCAGCGGAGCCCGGCAGAACACCGTTGATCGCCGACTTCGCTTCGTCTTGAAAGAAACGTTCGGCGATTTGGAAGGTCGTCGCGTAGCGATTTTCTTCGTCGCGCACGATACGGCTCACCCGTTCTACGCTCTCGTGCAACTCCGGGTAAGCCGGCTTCATGAAGTCCGCGACAAAAGCGGTTAGTTGGTGCAGATATGGGCCGGTCGCTCCCGCCAGTCGCCCATGGCGCATGGCGCGCCGCATGATTTTGCGCAGAACATAGCCTCTTCCGTCATTGGACGGAATCACGCCGTCATGAATCAGAAATGTGGTTGCCCGCGCGTGATCGGCATTGATTCGCAGTGCGACGGCAGTTCGCTCTTGGTCCGGCTTCTTCACGCCCAGCAACTCAGCCGCACGATGGATGATCGGACTGATCAAGTCCGTATCGTAATTTGAAATCTTCTTTTGCAGAACCGCGGCAACTCGCTCTAGTCCGAGACCCGTATCGATTGACGGACGCGGCAACGGCGTTAGCGTTCCGTTGTTGTCGCGATCGAATTGCATGAACACCAAATTCCAGATCTCGACAAAACGGCCGCCGCCATCTTGTGGGAATTGCTCGTGCTCACGACCCTTTTCTGCCGTTCCCGGACCTAGGTCGTAATGAATTTCAGAGCACGGCCCGCAAGGTCCTGTCTCGCCCATCTGCCAGAAATTGTCTTTTTCATCGAGCCGAAAGATTCGGTCCTTTGGCACGCCGGCGACTTTCTGCCAAAGCTCCTCCGCTTCATCATCTTCGCGGAATACAGTGACATACAGCCGCTCTTTGTCGAGCCCGTACCACTGCGGACTCGTCACCAACTCCCACGCGTAGGCAATTGCGTCTTTCTTGAAGTAATCTCCGAATGAGAAGTTTCCCAGCATCTCAAAAAACGTATGATGACGGCGCGTATATCCAACATTTTCGAGATCATTATGCTTGCCGCCCGCCCGCACGCATTTTTGCGAAGAAGCAGCGCGCGAATAGTCCCGCTTCTCCAGGCCTAGGAAAGTTTCTTTGAACTGATTCATTCCGGCGTTGGTGAATAACAATGTCGGGTCATTGACGGGCACCAGCGATGAGCTGCGAACGATTCGGTGCCCCTGGCCGGCGAAATATTCTAGAAACTTCGCGCGGATTTCATTTCCTGTCATTTTCTTTCAGTTTCGCATCGAACCCCGGTTTATATGATGAGTGGCATGTGTGGATGTGCTTTATTTCTGGCACTGATCCTGTGGGCAAGCTTCGGCGCTGCCGATACGCCGCAAACGCCCTATCGCACGATCGAAGTGACTTATTCAAACCCCGATGCCCCGGGCGTTACATTGGCGGCAACATTGACCGAGCCGGCTTCTGGGGGCCCATTCCCTGCAGTGTTGCTGATAACGGGCGCAGGCCCGCAGGATCGCGATGAAACTATATCGGACCAGAAGCCGTTTCGCGTTTTAGCGGACTACCTGACGCGGCGCGGAATCGCCGTCCTGCGCGCCGACGATCGTGGCGTTGGCGAATCCACAGGCAGATTCGAAGGCGTAACAACGAAAGGATTCTCGACTGATGCCGAAGCTGGAGTGCGCTACTTGCAATCACGTACTGATATCGATCCGAAACAGATCGGCCTTCTTGGCCACGGCGAAGGGGCAATGATCGCGGCTATGGTGGCTGACGATTTGCCAAATATCGCGTTCATCGTGATGCTGGAAGCAACCGGCGTGCCCGGCGAACAGGTTCTGTTGGAACAGACTGAAAGGGCAGAAAAAGCCGCGGACATGCCAAGAGATCAAATTAAAGCCGACCGGCAAATCGGCACGATCTTGTACGACATGGCAAAACAGAACAAGAGCGTCAAAGATATGAGACAGGCTTTGATTGCTTATGATCTGCGGATAATTCATGAGGACGGCGATACCGGCGTTACCACTGCGCCTTGGGCGACCAAACTACAAAGCTTTGAAGATCCCTGGTTACGTTTCTTTCTCGCTTACGACCCTGCGCCTCGGCTTGCAAAGTTGAAATGCCCGGTACTCGCGCTGAGCGGCGAAAAAGATCTTCAGGTGATCGCAGATCAGAACGTTCCGGCGATTAAAGCCGCGCTTGCACAAGGCGGAAACAAAAACGCAACGGTAGAGATTCTTCCGGGATTGAATTATCTGCTGCAGCCCGCTAAGACTGGCTTGGTTTACGAGTATGCATCCAGCCCTGTGGCAATTTCACCTGCGGTACTTCAAAAGATTGGCGACTGGATCGCCGCACACACTCACAACGCAGCCGCTACTAAGGAATGACTTTCGCCGTCTTGATGTGGTCGAGCCGAGGAAAATGTTCTTCGAGATAAGGATTGCCATCAATGGCGATATTCTCCTGACTCGGGCCTGTGCCTTGCGGGGCACCTTCACCATACCCGGCGTAAAGATTGAACACATTGTCCATGCCCTGAATCACTTCGCCAAACGGTGTAAAGCCCTGCGGATCTAGCGTGGCGCTATTGTCACCAAGATTTATGAAGAGCTGCGTCGTGCGGGAGTTAGGGCCAGCCATCGCAAAAACTACCGTTCCGACCTTGTTACTAACTTTAGGCGGATCGTCCTTAATAGAAATCTCGCTCCAGGTTTTATTCGTCTGCGGATCGCCGTTAATACCCCACTGCACGATAAATCCTTTCAGCGCGCGAAAAAAATAGTCGCCGTTATAAAAGCCCATGTTCGTCAATTCATAAAAATGATCGGCCCCCAACGGCGACCAATCGCGATGAACCAGGATCACGATGTCGCCTTTCGTGGTCTGCATCCGTACTTTGTATTGCGCAGGGCCCTGCTTCATTTCGGTGGACTTCTTGCCGCCGCACGCGGCACTTAACAGCGCGGCGCCTATGAAAGCAGATATTGTCAAAAGCTGGCGTCTGTTCACTTGGCATCTCTCCAATTCGGTCCGCTTCCGGTGTCTACTAATAACGGAACCGTCAATTGATATACATTCTCCATCTGTGATTTCACTAGTTCCTTGAGTACACCTAACTCCGAAGGCGGGGCTTCGAACACGAGTTCGTCATGAACCTGAAGCAGCATTCGCGATTGCAACTTTTCCCGTTTCAAAACTTCGGCGATACGAATCATCGCCAGCTTAATCAGATCGGCTGCGGTCCCTTGCAACGGGGTATTCACCGCGGTTCTTTCAGCAAACGAACGCGCGGAAGGATTGCGGCTCTGCATGTCTGGTATCGGCCGCCGCCGGCCAAACAGCGTTTTTGCCACTCCACTTTGGCGGACCTCCGCAATCGTTTTGTCGATGAATTCGCGCACACCCGCGTATCGTTCGAAATATCGGCGGATGTAAAGCTCCGCTTCCTTCCTGTCGATGCACAATGTCTGCGCCAGTCCGAAGGGCGTTTGGCCGTAGACGATTCCGAAGTTGACAGCTTTTGCCGCCCGGCGCATATCGCTGTTCACCATTAAGGGATCTACTTTGAAGACTTCCGCCGCCGTGCGTGTATGGATATCTTCGTGATTTCGAAACGACTCAACCAAAACCGGATCAAGCGACATGTGTGCCAACAGCCGCAGTTCAATTTGCGAATAGTCGGCAATGACCAGTTCCCAGCCGGGCTCGGGAACGAATGCCGCGCGAATCTCGCGGCCTTCCTCCGTGCGAATAGGGATGTTTTGCAGGTTTGGATTCGACGACGACATACGTCCCGTCGCTGCGCCAGCTTGATTAAACGTCGTGTGAACGCGCCCCGTCTTCGGATTGATGAGTTGCGGCAGCGCATCGATGTACGTGCCCTTTAGCTTTGTTAGTTGGCGGTAGTCGAGAACAAGCTGCGCAACCGGATATGCCGGTGCGAGACCTTCCAGGACGTCTGCGGCCGTCGAGATAGTCTTTCCCTTGCCGTATTTGAACGGCGCAGGGAGCGCCATCTCCTCGAACAGAATTTTGCCCAGCTGTTGTGGTGAATTGATATTGAACGGATGTCCGGCCAGATCGTAAATGTTTTGCGCGATGCGCTCAATTCGTTCCGTTAGCCGGACAGACAATTCGGCGAGTGCATTTGTGTCGACCCGAATTCCGTTTATCTCCAGTTGCGCTAGTACTGGCGCAAGCGGCAGATCGATATCGTGATACACGCTTCGCAATTCCTGCTGGTCAATCTGCGGGCGCAATATCTCCAAAACGGCAAGCGTCGCTTCGGCCTGTTGCTCGGCTGCTGCGTTCAGTTTGCGATCGAGAAAACGTTCAGCCAGCGACTCCGGCGAACACCCTCCCGGATCTGCCGAGAGCAGAAACGCATACAGCATCGCATCTTCCGTCAGGTTGCGCGGATTCAAACCTAATTCGAATGCACCCACCAGAAACGCCTTCACGTCGTGAACTATCTTTGGGATAGATTCCGATTCGATTAGCGGCCGAACTGATTCCAGCAGTGAAACGGGAACAGAACGTCCTTGGCCAACTTGATACGAAATACCGATAAAAGCATTTGTCAGATCAAGTGCAATGGCGACAGGAGCATTCTCCGGGCATTTGTTCAGCCATTCTGAAACGGCTTCGGCATCGTTGAGAAGTCCGTAATCGCGCGTTGCGCTGTCATCCTCCGGAGGCAGATCCTTCAATAGGCTGAAAAACTCCAGCTCCTTGTAAAGCGCCTTCAATCTCGAATTTTCGGGCTGTTGCGCGCGCAAAGCAGCTAAATCCCATTCAATCGGGACTTGAGTTTGAATCGTCGCCAGTTGCTTGCTCAGAACAATTTGATCGCGATTGTTGAGCAGGCTCTCGCGATACATTTTTCGCTCGACTTCCGCAGCACGTTGCAATGTGGCTTCAACCGAGCCAAACCGCGCAATCAGATCGCGAGCGCCTTTGTCACCGATGCCCGGAGCGCCCGGAATATTGTCGATGGAATCTCCCTTGAGCGCGAGCAGGTCGGCCACCTGCGATGGCTTGACGCCCATAAACTGTTCCACTTTTGCGATGTCGTACCACTCGTCATCCTTCATCGGATTCAGCATGAAGACACGCTCATTGACAAGCTGCAACATGTCTTTGTCGCTCGAAACAATCACGACTTCGAGCGGTTTCGCGGGCCGGCGGCAGGCAATTGCCCCGATTACGTCGTCAGCCTCGTATCCCGCGAATTCAAGGATCGGAATGTGCATCGCTTCCAGGATGCGGCGAATGTGCGGAATTTGCTCGCCAAGGTCCTGCGGCATCTCTGTGCGATTCGCCTTGTATTCTGCGAAGCTTTCCGAACGGAAGGTGGGTTCACTGCTTTCAAAAATAGCGGCAATGTAATCCGGCTTGAAACTTGCCATCAGCTTCCGCAGCATATTGTGGAAGATGAAAATCGCCTCGGTGGAAAGACCGTACGTGGTACGCATCGGCGGCGCTCCACTGCGAGCGCGAGCGTGGTAGGCGCGGAAGATGAATCCAAAACTGTCGATTAGGAAAAGGCGAGGAACAGGCAATATCTTCAGAATAGAAGGTGGACGCCCTTGAACTTCCGCTATCCGATTTTTCTCGACCTAACTGGCAAACGCTGCCTGGTGACAGGCGAAGGATGCGAAGTAGCGGGTAAGATTCGCGCGTTGCTCGACGCATCAGCTCAGGTAATTTACGTCAATCCAACTGCCGAGAGCCAAATTACACAACTTTCCGCGACGGGACTTGTGACCTGGTACGCCCGCGATTTCGAAGAACGCGACCTGGACGGCTGTTTTCTTGTTATCGCAGGTTTAAACGACAACTCGAAAGTATTTTGTCTCTGCGAAAAACGCGGCATACTGTGCAACGCGATAGACGATCCCAAACATTGCCGCTTTAGTTTTGGTTCGATTCATCGGCGCGGCGATCTGACTATCGCTATATCGACAAATGGTTCGGCGCCGGCGCTCGCAGTGCGCCTCAAAGAGAAATTGCAGCGTGAGATCGGGTCGGAATTCCAGGTGCTGCTCGATATGCTGAAGAATGTGCGTCCGGAGATTACGGATCGTATTAGAGATTTCGATGCTCGAAAGGCGCTCTGGTACAGAATCGTAGATTCGGAATTGCTTGATCTGTTGCGCGCGGGGCGAACGCAGGAGGCGGACCAAGCGCTGCGGCAAATGGTGGACGATGCCGTCAACAGCACTTCGCGTTCTGATATTTCCGGCGATGGCGATGGTCAATGAATGTGCGCCACGCTTCAGGCGAGGCCTCACGGCGATTCTGCTCCAGATAACGCCGATACGCAGCTTCATCTGAAAGTTCGCGAGCTAAGCCCAATAACCAACGGATTATCTTCATACAGCCTCCGTCTCCAGTTGTGACGGAATGAAAGGCGATTCAGAACTGAGGTTTTCGCGCGTCCCGCGAAGCAGGCCGTACCAAACTCGTATGGAATCGAGCAAGATAATCGCGACAAGCACCAGAAACGCACCGCAGACGACGGCGTCGAGCCGTTCATTGAAGATTACGGCACGTGTCTCAGCGATCTTTGCGGCTGCAATCTTTCCAGCCGCAACGGAGTTTTCTAGTGCGGTTGCGTGCACAAGAAAGCCAACGCGCGGTTCGGTCGAAAAGATCTTTTCGATGCCGGCCGTGAAGGTCACAATCACCAGCCAGGCGAGGGGCGCAACGGTAATCCAGGCATAGCGAGCGCGATGCATCTTCAAGAGTACGGTTGTCGCGACGCACAGCGCAATCGCAGCCAGCAATTGATTCGAAATACCAAACAGCGGCCACAACGAATTGATGCCGCCCAGCGGGTCTATCACGCCCTGATACAGAAAATAGCCCCAAGCGGCGACAACCAGAGCGCTGGTGCCTAGCGCACTCGGCATCCAACTTGTACGGCCCAGCGGTTTGTAGAAGTGAGACAGCAAGTCCTGCAGCATAAAGCGGCCCACGCGTGTGCCCGCGTCAATGATGGTCAAAATGAAAAGCGCCTCAAACATGATGGCGAAGTGATACCAGAAACTGAGCAGCCCGTTGCCAATACCGGTACTTTGCAAAACTCCGCCAAAGATTTGCGCCATTCCGAGCGCCAGCGAGGGGGCGCCGCCCGTGCGGCCGTAGAGCGTCGCTTCCCCAACGTTGTTTGCAAGCTGCGACATAGTCGCCGTTGACAGTGGGAATCCCCAGCTCGAAATGGTCGCCGCGGCAGCTTGAGGCGTTGCGCCGACGACTCCCGGCGGTGCATTCACCGCGAAATAGACGCCCGGCTGCAAAGATGCTGCCGCCACCAGCGCCATAATGGCGACAAAGCCTTCCAGCAGCATCGCTCCATAACCAATGGGCCATGCGTGCGATTCCTTGGCGATCATCTTTGGCGTGGTTCCGGAGGAGATCAGGGCATGAAATCCCGAAATAGCGCCGCAAGCGATGGTGATGAAGCAGAATGGAAATATCTTGCCGGCGAAGATGGGGCCAGTGCCGTCGGTAAAGCGCGTGAGAGCCGGTAACGCCAAATGCGGATGCGTGAGAAAAATTCCGGCTGCGAGAAGAAAGATGACTCCCAGCTTCACGAATGTGCTGAGATAGTCGCGCGGCGCGAGTAACAGCCAGACGGGCAAAGTGCTGGCGAGAAAGCCATACCCGATAATTGCGAACGCCAGCGCGATGCCGCTCCAGCTAAACCAATGTGCCCATGCGGGCGAAGCCGCTGCAAGTTTCCCGCCATAAATGCTGAGCAGAACCAGAACCAAGCCAATCCCGGAGCATTCCAGAACTTTGCCTGCCCGAACATAGCGAAGATAGACCCCCATGAACAGTGCAATAGGAATGGTCATCGCGATGGTGAATGTGCCCCAGGGGCTACCTTTCAGCGCATTGACAACCACTAGCGCCACCACCGCCAGCAGCACAATCATGATCAGAAGCACAGTGATGAGAGAGACGAACCCAGCCACCTTGCCGATCTCCTCGCGCGCCATCTGACCCAGCGTTTTGCCATTGCGGCGCATCGAGCAAAACAGAATCACAAAATCCTGTACTGCGCCGCCAAGGACCGCGCCGAATAGGATCCAAAGCGCGCCCGGAAGATAGCCGAACTGCGCCGCGAGCGTGGGACCAACCAGAGGGCCTGGACCGGCTATCGCAGCGAAATGATGGCCCAGCAGAATCCACTTATTGGTGGGTTCAAAATCTTGGCCATCGCGCAACCGTTCGGCTGGAGTCGCTCGACGGTCATCCAGCCACATCACTTTGAATGCGATGAATTTTGCATAGAAGCGGAAGCCTATGAGATAAATGCAGACAGCGGCTGCCACCAGCCACAGGCTATTGATCGGCTCGCCTCGCTTGGTGGCGATAACGCTGACGCAGAGCGCTCCGAGCACAGCAAGAGCGGCCCAGACCAGCCGGGTTAGATGACGTTTCATACGGAAAATTAGAATCTTCGAAACAGAGCTAGGACCGCAGCGATAAGCGCGACGATCAGAGCTGCCACCGCAAGAACCACCAGTGCGCGGCTCATCGGCGAGTCTTCGCGATCTTCAATGCGAATGCCGATTACAGGGGCGGGGCCAGGCGGCCTGTCTTCGGGCTTAATGCAAAACCGCGGCTCGGGTTCGACGTGCTGCGGCATTTCGATGATGCGCTTAAAACGGGGGCCCAGTGCTCCGCCGCTGTACTCGAGCTCTTTTGTGAGACCAACAATCAGTAGGCCATCATGAGAATCCGAAACCGCACCGACGCATTGACGCGGAATCCAGATCTCATTGCCTGTCTGCGCGTTGACGACCTGCACTTCGGTCCAGGAACCCGTACCCAGCAACCATTCGTTAGGCTCAACGTTCTTGATAGCTGGATAAAACGCAAAACGGCGAAGGCCTATATAGTCGAGCGGCGATGGCACCAGCGGCGCTGACATTTGTCCTCATATTAACTGAATGTCGATGTATTAGCCTACATGCTCGCGCCAGGTTTCAATGAAATTGGTGATTGCTTCGGGGAGCCGCCGGTTGGCAATCATCACCAAAACGCTGATTGCCGACCATGCGAAGAAGGCGTATGTAATCCAATGCCGTGCTTCGGCTGGGAAAGCGAATTGCGCCGCAAATAACACAAACATTGCCAGCGCTTCCCACCAACTGAATTTCATGTTGGCGAGAAATACCAGTCCCACAACGCTTTGACTGATGGTCAACAAAAGTTCCGATTCCTGTTGAGCATCGAACGGAATTCCAGAAATGCTTCCGCGGCTGAGTGAGAACACCACCGGCAGCATCGCAAACAGTAAGGTCCATTGATTGATGTTGCTCGAAGTAATGTTCATGAGGGCGACGGAAGCGTTTTCGCTTTGGCGCGCGAAGTAGAACGTCGAGGCGAACTCCGGGAATTCGGAAATTACTGGCGCCAACCACTGAATGACGACAAAACTTGGAATACCGATGGCGCCTGCAACCGCGACAAGGCTACCCAGAAAGGGCTCGGCTGTGAAATAGATCAACGTGCCTCCGGCTATGAAGCAGGCAGCGATCGCCGCGATGCGCGTGGACCGTGGGGCCAGCACAATGCGGCGAGGCACGGCTTCGAGATCTTCGATAGCTTCATGCTCCTGAGGCGGCAGTTTGGTCAGCAAGACAAGATAAGCAACGTAAAAGGCGACAAGCGCGCAAGCGTCATAGAAATGCAGACTACCCTTCCACCAGATAAAAACCGCATATGCGAGAGGCAAGACGAGACCGAGGACTTCAACGCTATGGTGCGGGTTAAGGTCGATGCTCTTCAGAGGTCTTCCGGTGCGGCGTCTATGAACAACGGCGGCCGTGACGTAGATCATCGGCCAAGCAAGACCGGTTAACAGACGGAGTGCGCCAGTGAGATTCGCGAGCAGCAGCGTCGTTTGTTGCTTCCATGCCAGGACCGCTTCCACTGCAAATTCAGGCAGCGTCTGCATCCAGGCGAGAATGGCAAGTGCGAATCCTTGCGCGACGAAGAATTGAGCGGACTCAGCGCCCCAAGTGATCAGGATGGACGCGATGAGAATACAAGGGGTAGTCCAGAGCGCGGACCACGGACTATATTGCCGCAACGGTTCCGCAACTAACAACAGCAGAAGGAAGACGGGAGCTGCCGTGTTAAGCGAAACGGATTTGCGCATTGAGACTGGCGCCAGTCCTTTTCAAAATGGAATGTTTTTCAAATGCACTGGACTTTGCCGGAAAGTCGCTACGATAATGGCCGCCTCGGCTCTCCTCACGCGCCAGCGCAGCGCTGGCAATTAGATATGCCACCTGATGCATGTTGCGCAGTTCGAAATCAGGCCGGCCTGGGGAAGAAAGAGGCTGAAGTTGGGTGGCGGTTAGCAGCGCGCACGTGGCGCGCAAGTCGGTGCCATTACGAATGACGCCGAAGTTCTGCCAACTCAGCGAGCGAAGCTCCGGCTCGAGTATCTGAGGAAACGAACACAAAGAATCGGACAAGTTGATCGCGAACTTCAAGCCGGAAAGTTCCGTCATAGCGTTGCCGGCGCGAGCACCGAAGACTACGCCTTCCAAGAGCGAGTTACTCGCCAGGCGATTTGCGCCATGTACGCCCGTGCAGGCAGTCTCGCCCGCTGCGTACAAGCGAGGCAAGCTGGTGCGGCCAAAAAGATCGGTTCGAACGCCGCCCATCGCATAGTGAGCGGCCGGGCGCACGGGTGCTGGTCTTGTTTCGAGATCGATTCCGTAGCGCAGACAAGTTTCATAAATACGCGGAAAACGCTTGTGGACGAATCCGGGTGCTAGATGCGTGAGATCGAGGAACACGCTGGCCGCTCCGGTTGTGGACAACTCGGTCGTTATGGCGCGCGATATGACATCGCGCGGAGCGAGTTCTTTGAGCGGATGATAGCGTTCCATGAATCGCTCGCCCGCTGCGTTGCGAAGATATGCTCCTTCGCCCCGTAATGCTTCGCTAAGCAGGAACCGTGGGGCCGAGCAAATATAAAGAGCTGTTGGATGAAATTGGACGAACTCGATATCCGCAATCTCAGCTCCGGCCCGCCACGCGCAAGCCACGCCATCACCCGTCGCAACATCTGGGTTAGTGGTGTTCTCAAACACCCGGCCGAGGCCGCCACTCGCAAGCAACGTGCCCTTAGCCTCCACAAACACCATCGATCCAGTACGTTCATCAAGAGCTGAGACGCCGATGATCTCTCCGTCGTATCGCCAAAGATCCGTCACCGCGGCGAAACTTTGAAAAGCAATATTCGGCTGCCGCCCAGCATATTGACGAAGCGCGCGCACGATTTCGTGTCCGGTCGAATCGCCATGGGCATGCAGGATGCGGTTACGGCTGTGGGCGCCTTCGCGACCGAAGAGAAGCTCTGTACCTTTGCGATCAAAGGCGGTTCCCCACTCGATGAGCTGCTCAATGGCAGCAGGTCCTTCTTCCACCAAAGTACGGACTGCTTCTAGGTCACAGAGGCCATCGCCGGCAAAAATTGTGTCTTGCTCGTGCAGTTCAATTTCGTCATCATCACTAAGGGCGACAGCAATTCCACCTTGCGCGTATTCGGAAGATGACTCGCGAAGACTGTCTTTAGCGATGACCAATACTTCGCCATGTTTGGCCAACTCTATGGCAGCGCGAAGACCTGCAACACCTGCTCCGACAACAATGAAATCTGTGCGCAAACGCTGAAGAGGGAAGGTGATGCCCCCATGGTACAACGGGATCACATGCCGGTCTTTGAGGTGCGAACGGGACAACACACGTATCAAAACGTTGTTGAACGCGGCGTTCTGCGGCGAGCCTCAGAATACCTTCCCACAAATGCAGGCAAGCGTTTTGTTGTCACTACCGAAGATGTTTGGCAGTTCCACGGGCAAACCCTGCAAACGCAGTTTCAGGATGGAAAGTTTGAGACGCTTTTTTTCCCGGGCGGCGAAGCGAACAAGCGACTAAGCGCGGTAGAGGCTCTCGCAGACCAAATGATCGCGCGCGGCGGCGATCGAACAAGCATTGTTGTCGGTTTTGGCGGCGGGATTGTGACTGATGTCGGCGGGTTTGTAGCGGCAACATTTATGCGTGGCATCCCGGTGATCCAGATTCCGACAACACTCCTCGCTCAAGTGGATGCGGCAATGGGTGGAAAGACGGGAGTGAATCTCGCCGGTGGAAAAAATCTGGTTGGAAGTTTTCACCAGCCGCAAGCGGTGCTGATCGATCCCGATGTGCTTTCGACGTTGCCAGAGCGCGAATATCGGGCGGGCCTTTTCGAAGTGATCAAGTGTGGCGTAATTCGCGATCCTGCTCTGTTTGAGCTACTTGAGACGACAGCCGATCAGGTTCTGGCAAAGAAGCCTGAACTGGTTGATAGCCTGATTGCGGCAGCAGTGCGAATCAAGGCCGAGGTAGTCAGTGCGGATGAGCGCGAAAGCGACTTGCGGCGCGTTCTCAACTTTGGGCACACTGTCGGTCACGCTATCGAAGCGGAGACAGAATACGAAAGGTTTCTGCACGGTGAAGCCGTCGCCTGGGGCATGCTGGCAGCCACAAGGCTCGCCGAAATTTTGGGCTTGCTGGATGTTGAGGCTGCTCGGCGCATTCAGAAAACAATTTGCCGGTACGGTCCGCTGCCGAGCGCGAAGGATTTAGATACAGGGCGATTGCTAACGCGTTTGGATAGCGACAAAAAGACCTTGCAAGGTAAAGTTCATTTTGTCCTGCCGACTGCAATTGGACAGATCAAAATCATCAGCGGCATTCCCCAGACCGAAGTTAGGCGCGCAATTACGGACGCGCTGAAGTGACAACTGCCAACATGGCATCGGGCACCACACCGCCTGGAACTTCTGACGAACGCCAAGCTGCGGCATGGGTTCAACAGATGTTTGGCGGCATCGCGCCCAAGTACGATCTCATCAATCATCTCCTCTCATTCAATGTGGACCGCCGTTGGCGAAGAGTGCTGATGCGGCGGCTCCGTCCGGTATTGGATCGACCGGAAGCAGCAGTTCTGGATCTGTGTTGCGGAACCGGCGATGTTTTGATTGATTTTAAGAAGATCTCCAAAGCGCGGATCATTGGGGCCGATTTCTGTCATCCGATGCTAGTGTCCGCCAAGCAGAAGATCGTGCAAAGCGGTTCGACGCCTCTGCTTGTCGAAGGAGATGCCTTGCGGTTGCCGCTTGCAAATGCTTCGCTTGATGCGGTCGCGATTTCGTTTGGCTTTCGCAATCTCGCCAATTACGGTGCCGGATTAGAGGAGTTCCACCGCGTTTTAAAGCGGCGCGGCATACTAGCGATTTTGGAATTTTCCCATCCGCCCGGTGCCATCATGAAGGCCACGTACGGCTTTTATTCAAAGGTGTTCATGCCGCTTGTGGGAGCGGCTGTTTCGGGCTCGCGCGAAGCGTACACCTATCTTCCCGATTCGATTCGCAAGTTTCCGCGTGCTGCGGAACTGGAACAAATGATGCGTGATACGGGATTCAACGAAACACGATTTGAACTGCTGACGGGCGGCATCGCCGCTCTGCATATCGCTTCGAAATCAGCGTCCGGCGGCGCTAGTTAGCGCGCGATTAATCTCTTCGCGCAAACCCAGGTTTCGGACCAGCCGCAGCAGGTAGTTGGGATGTAAGCCCAGCACTCGCGCGGCTTGCTTGTAGTCTCCGTTGCCTTGAACATAGGCATCGAGAATCGCTTCCCGTTTGGCTTGTCCAACAGACAAGTGATACCGCGCGCTCGAATCGCGCGGCGCCGTCTCTAGCAGCGCTTCCGGCAGGTCTTCGGGAAGTACCCACTCCGAAACACCGAGCACCACGGCACGCTCCATCGCATTTTCCAGCTCGCGCACATTGCCGGGCCAACTGTATTGCACGATCATCCCTTCCGCTTCGCGTGAGAGGCCTTGCACCTGGCGCTTACAGCGCTCCGCGGACCGTTGCAGGAAGTATTGGGCCAGCAGTGAAATGTCTTCCTTGCGCTCACGTAGCGGTGGCGAATCGATGTTCACCACGTTCAGACGGTGGAATAAGTCTTCGCGAAATTTTCCTTCGCGGACGTCTTCGGCAAGGTCACGATTGGTGGCGGCGATCACGCGAATATCGAGCGAATGAGCCTGCGTACCTCCTACGCGTTCGAATTCACGCTGCTGTAAGACACGTAATAGCTTTGCCTGAAGAGAGGACGCCAGTTCACCTACTTCATCTAGAAAGATGGTGCCACCTTGGGCAAGCTCAAAGCGGCCGCGTTTTAGCGAAATGGCGCCGGTGAATGCGCCTTTCTCATGGCCGAAAAGCTCGCTTTCAAACAGATTTTCGCTCAAGGCGGCGCAATTGACCGCGATGAAGGGCCGGTCGCGGCGGCTGCTGCGTTGATGAAGCGCGCGGGCGATCAGTTCCTTACCAGTTCCACTTTCGCCGGTGATCAGAACAGTGGTGTCGCGCGGGGCAACACGTTCAACCAGCTCAAGCATGCGGCGAACCGGAGGGCTATTGCCGACGATGCCGGTATTGATGGCAATCTGCTCCTGGAGGAGAGCATTTTCAGCCTTGAGAGTTTCTACTTCCTGGTTCGCTTCAAACCCGATGGATGCCAGCGAGGCAATGGCCGTCAGCGTTTCAAGGTGTGCTGTCAGGTGCTGCACTTCATGGCTTTGAACATTCACAATCAGCGCTCCGCCCAAAAGCCCGGAAAGATATAACGGCACGCCAATGACACAGAGTTGGGTGTCTTCTAAAGCACCCTCGTCGCAGATGCGCACCAGGACCCGCTCGAAATCCGCGTGGCTTTCGCGAGAACGCTGGTCGGCATAGCGAGCTAGAAGATCTGAACAGGAGGTGCCAAGCAGGAGAATGCCTTCCTGCATCGGTATCAAGTCGGATACAAGGCGAAGGATCTGCTTCTGCAGAACCCGATTTTGGGCTTCGCCGACGCTCGCGGCCAGCGCCCGAAACAGAAACACCAGCGAACAGGCCGCCAACAAAACCGGTTTGGTATCTGCCGGAGCGGCGACAGGCTCTTCGGCCGCAGCCTCGCCTGAGCGAAACATCAGTATGGTCCGCCCAACGCCAATCTGGTCTTTGTCTTCCAGCCAGCGTTCGGCCGAACGCATGCCGTTGACGTAGGTACCCAAAGAAGTCTTGAGATCGGTGACCAGAAAGCGGCCGCCCTGCTGGCGAATCTGGCAGTGACGCCAGCCGATCTCAGGCTCGTTCAGAACGACGTTCGAATTCGGGGCCCGTCCCAGAATCAGTTCGCTTGTGTCGAGACGATACCGAGTTCCAGCTTGTGGGCCATTGACGACAATGAGCTCGGCACTCATATAGGGGAAAGTATCTAAGGTATCAAAGAGGACTAGCTAAGAATTGAAACCAGAGGTTGGTCGTGCTCCGGTTCGGAGTCATTGGATGTGGCGCCGCCGCCGTCCAAATCGAGGAAGCGTGTGTCTAGAAGACGCCCAGTATCCACCTTGCCCATCGCTGAGAGGAGCGTTTCTTTCAAAAAAGGATGCTCCTTCTCCAGCTCGCTGAAGATGTCGCGCAGGGTGCGGCGAACCGTACCGGTCTTCTGTGAACAACCGCACGGAATGACAGGCGCTCCGGCGCGGGTCGCGTAAGCTCGTGTCAAGTCTTCGGTGACATAGACGAGGGGACGGATGAGGCGGAACTCGCGGCGGCTGGACCACGTAACAGGCGGCAGCGCGCTGATTCGTCCGGTGAACATGGCGTTGCGGAGAAACGACTCGCAGAAATCGTCGGCGGTGTGGCCGAAAGCTATGACGTTCGCGCCCAGTTTTCGTGCGATGTCGTAAACGGCGCGGCGCCGGAAGCGGCTGCAAAGATCGCATCCATGACCGGGCTGGTCAGTTAGTAAATTGAGTGACGGCTGATCCTGGACATAGGTCCAATCAATGCTCCGCGATCGCAGATATTCCCCCACGGGCTGGATCGGAGCCAGAAACTTCCCCTGCTCGACGGTAAAGGCGCAGACACTAAAGTCGATGGGTGCCCGCTTCTGCAAAATCAGTAGCGATTCGAGCAGAGTCATGGAGTCTTTGCCGCCCGACAAACCGACAGCAACACGATCTCCGTCGCGAATCATGCGGAACTTGCCGATGGCCTCGCCGACCTTGCGCAGGATTGTTTTTTCGACGTCCAACTCTTCAGATTAGCGGATGAGCGCAAGTGTGAAGAAAGACACTTTCAGATTGCGACCAAATGTTATTGTTGTTCCTAGGGTTGGTTAACGTCCGCTGTTAGTTTTATCGCTTCACATTATCGGGATACATTCCGACTTAGTGAATGCGCGCTCCGCGTTCCATGGCTACTCCTAAAGTGCCACGTATCTTGATGGCGGAAGATAATGCCATCAATCAGCGCGTTGGAAAGCTCATTTTGCAGCGCGCCGGCTACGTGATTGATGTAGCCCAAGACGGTCATGAGGCGTTACAGGCGCACCACGAAAATCCATACGACTTAATCCTCATGGATTGCCAGATGCCAGTGATGGACGGTTTTGAAGCATGCCGTCAAATCCGGCAGTCATCGGACAGGCAACCCGTTATCATTGCCGTTACCGCGAATGCATTAGTAGGGGAACGGGAGCGGTGTCTGGAAGCGGGAATGGACGACTATTTGTCCAAGCCCTTTCAGGCAGAGCAATTAGTCGGTGTTGTGCAGAAGTGGGTCGGCCCAAAAAGCTAGGCGGTTTCGATTAAATCGCTCAGCGATGCCAAGTCACGAGAAGCACGAACATCAAGATCCAAAGAAAATCCAGATAGTGCCAAAAAATCGAGACGCCATGAGTGACGGCTCTCGTCTTCATCTGGTACTTCGGACCTCCGGCCGGATGACGCGTGCGGACTAAAAGGTAAGCAAGGCCGCCGAGGCCAGCCACGATGTGCAGTCCGTGCAATCCGCTGAACAGGAAGATAAACCAGGAGTGGGGATTGTTCTCAAGCACAATTCCCGAGTGCAGGATCTGAAGCCATGCGGTGATCTGCCCAATTAGAAAAAGCACGCCCAAGCCAGTCGCAATGGCAGTCAGCTTGAAGAACCCGCCCTGGTCCTTGACGGCCAATCTATGGCGCGCGCGCTCCAAGAAGATACTGCTGGCAATCAGGATGGCGGTAGTGGCCCAGAGCACGCCTGGCACTTGCAGGTGTCCCCAAAACAGCGGCGCCTCCGACCGGATGACAAAGACGGCGATCATGGCGCCAAAGGTCATCGTGACAGTTCCAAGGACGACGCCCACAGTGACGTTAGAGAGAGAATTCAGCTCACGCTCGCGCGCGGCCAGTTCAATAACGGGTTCCACCTCCTTCTATTGTGCTGTAATGGACAAAATGCGATTTGCCGGTCTGCTGCTGTGGTGCGCCATAGGTGTGATTTGTGCCGCAGGAGCAACGCGCGGCGCTGCCGACGATCGCTTGCAGGGCGGGTTCCGTAGCGCGCCTGAAAATGGCTGGACTTTCGTGCATCTGCAAGGAAGCCCGGCAGCTATTGGATATCAGCATGGATATCTGCTTTCGAACGAAATCGAAGACGCCAAACGAGCTATCGAACTGAGCACCACGCATGATGTAAAGCACAGTTGGGTGGAACTGCGCCAAGTAGCGGACAAGTACTTCTTGCCCAAGCTTCCGACTGAATATCGCCAAGAACTGGAAGGCATGCAGCAGGGGTTAGCGGCTAAGGGTTCAAAGCTTGACTTGACCGATCTGGTGACCATGAACGGCTTCATGGAATTCACCTATTACTACGACGATATGCGGCGCAAGGATGCAAAGGGTGCAATTGCTCCGAGCCATCCTCCGGAGCACTGTAGCGCGTTTGTGGCGACCGGCAGTTATACAAAGGATGGGCGAATCGTCATTGGGCACAACAACTGGACGGATTACCTGACAGCGACGCGCTGGGACATCATCTTCGACATCACGCCTTCGAGCGGCCATCACTTCATCATGGATGGCGTCCCCGGATTGATCCATAGCGCCGATGATTTCGGCATTAACGATGCGGGCATTCTGATTACCGAAACGACAATCGGCAGATTTCATGGCTTCGACAAAACAGCCGTGCCGGAGTTTGTACGCGCACGTAAGGCCATGCAGTATTCGGGATCAATTGACGATTTCGCCCGAATCATGGAAGACGGCAACAACGGCGGCTATGCGAACACCTGGTTGATTGGAGACCGGAAGAACAACGAGATTGGGCGCTTGGAACTCGGGCTGAAGACCGTCACGCTGGAGCGCACCAAAGACGGATATTTCGTTGGATCTAATTTTCCAATCAATCCGAAGTTGATTGCCGACGAAACGGATTATCCGGCGAACAACCCGAGTGAGCCGAATACAGTGCGCCACCGTCGTTGGGATCAACTCATGGCTGAGAACAAAGGCAAGATCGATGTCGATTTAGGAAAGAAGTTCGAGACCGATCACTACGACATTATCGAGAAGCAGGTTGATCCAGATGAACGCACGATTTGCGGCCATATCGATCGTTCGCCGCGCGGCATGCCGGGCTGGTTTGGCCCGCACGGGCCGGCGGGAGTCGCCGAAGTCAAGGTAGCCGATAGCTCCATGGCCGAAAAGATGTCGTTCGTAGCGGGAATGGGCCATCCCTGCGGCGTCGAGTTTCATGCCGCGGAGTTCCTGAAAGGGCACAAAGAATACGCATGGCAGAGCGGTTTGCTTCAGGACCTGAAGGCGAATCAATGGGCGTTGTTTTGTCCGCGCAGTTCACCTGAAACGGCGGCGTCTGCAGGGCAGGGTTCGCGTTAATGATGAACGGTTGACCCGCCGCGCTCGACCGCATCAATGCGGGCTTGCGCGTGCTGCATCGAACGAAGGGCGGCTTCCGATTCGGCCGGTTCTTTCGCGTCATGCAGCGCATGCGAGGCTTGCTCAAGCTGCTGACGCGCTTTGTCGACCTGAATGTCTTGGGGCGCTTCGGCTTCGTCCGCAAGCACACGAACACGATTGTCGGACACTTCGACAAATCCGCCAGCGATCGCGAGCACATGCGAACCGGCGCTGTCTTCGTAGCTCAACACACCGGGACCTAGCGCGCTCATCAGAGGAGCGTGGCCGGCGAGAATGCCGAGATACCCGTTCTGGCCGGGCAGCTCGGCTTGCGTGACCTGTTCGTCTACCAGAAGACGCTCCGGCGTGGCGACCTCTAGCTGAAACGTGTCTGCCATGAGACCAGTTTCAGCCCTTCATCTTTTCGGCAGCTTCGAGCACTTCGTCGATAGTGCCTTGCATATAGAAAGCCTGTTCCGGCAAATTATCGTGCTTGCCGTCCACGACTTCCTTGAAGCTGCGGATGGTGTCTTCGAGCTTCACGTATTTGCCCGGACGACCCGTGAACTGCTCGGCGACGTGGAACGGCTGCGACAGAAAACGTTGAATGCGGCGCGCACGAGCAACCACTTGCTTGTCTTCGTCGCTCAGTTCGTCGATGCCAAGAATGGCGATGATGTCCTGCAGGTCTTTATAGCGCTGAAGCGTTTGCTTGACTCGCTGCGCGACTTCGTAGTGCTCTTGACCGACGATGTTCGGGTCGAGAATGCGCGATGTGGACGTCAGCGGATCGACCGCTGGATAGATGCCCAATTCGGAAATGGCGCGCGATAGCTGCGTGGTGGCGTCGAGGTGAGCGAAGGTGGTTGCCGGAGCAGGGTCGGTGTAATCGTCGGCCGGCACGTAAATGGCTTGCACGGATGTGATGGAACCACGCTTGGTGGATGTGATTCGCTCCTGCAGATCGCCCATTTCGGTAGCGAGATTTGGCTGATAGCCGACGGCAGAAGGCATGCGGCCGAGCAGCGCGGATACTTCAGAGCCCGCCTGCGTGAAACGGAATATGTTGTCGATGAACAGCAAAACGTCCTGGCCTTCTTCGTCGCGGAAATACTCGGCGACAGTTAAGCCGGTTAAGCCAACGCGTAAGCGCGCACCGGGCGGTTCGGTCATCTGGCCGTAAACCAGGGCAACTTTCGATTTTCGCCAGTCGTGCGGATCAACGATGCCGGCTTCCTGCATCTCAAGCCAGAGGTCATTACCTTCGCGGGTTCGTTCGCCCACGCCCGCAAAGACGGAGACGCCGCCATGTTTCATGGCGATGTTATTGATCAATTCCTGAATAATGACCGTCTTGCCAACGCCCGCGCCGCCAAACAGACCGATCTTTCCGCCGCGCAGATACGGTTCGAGCAGATCGATGACTTTGATGCCGGTCTCAAACATTTCGAGTTGCGTGGACTGCTCGTCAAACAGCGGGGCCATCCGATGGATGGGCGCTCTTTGGTCGGTCTGAACGGGCCCCATATTGTCCACGGGCTGACCAAGAACGTTAAGAACGCGGCCGAGAGTTGGCTTGCCGACAGGGATGGTGATGGGCCCCCCCAGATCGAACGCTTTCATGCCGCGGACAAGGCCATCGGTGGGTTCCATTGCGATGGTGCGGACACGGCCTTCGCCGATATGCTGCGCGACTTCGGCGGTGATATCGACCTTCACGGGAACGTCGAAGCCTTCGCTGGTTACGCGGATAGCGTTATATATCTTGGGCACGTGCCCTTCCGCAAACTGAATTTCAATTGTCGGACCAGCGACCTGGACGACGTGGCCTTCCGTTGCTGCTGCTGTTGCCATAAAATTCCTCTTACCCTCCCTCACGGTTGGGGTTCTGTACTTTCTTACAGGGCGGCTGCGCCGCTCACAATCTCAATAATTTCTCGAGTAATCGAAGCTTGACGGACACGGTTCATGTTGAGCGTCAGCGTCTGGATTACGTCGCCCGCGTTCGAACTGGCGGTATCCATCGCGGTCATCCGCGCCGCATGCTCGGCTGAATTCGATTCGAGCATCGCGCGGTAGATCTCCATCTCGATGTAGCGCGGGAGCAAGCTTCTAAGAAGCTCATCGGGCGGCTGCTCGAAGATGTAGTCGACCGCTTGCTGAGGCGCGCGGCTTTGTTCACCGCTCGCTGAGGCGCGCGGTTCCGAATCGGGCATTTCGACCGGCATAATCTTGCTGAGCACCAGATTGGGCGACATTACATTCTTGAAATGGTTGCCGGCGATATAGACTGCGTCAATTTCCGAGTCGCGATAGCGCGCGATCAATTTATCGCCAATTTCGCGAGCTTGTTCGTAGGTGGGGCGCTCGACGATACCGATATGCTCGCCGCTCAAGTTGTAGCTGCGTTTGCGAAAATAATCGCGGGCTTTGCGTCCGATGGCCTCTATATAGATTTCGGCGCCGCGGTGCTCGTCGATGAAGCGCTGCACCATGCGAAGCAGATTGGCATTGAATGCGCCCGCCAGGCCGCGGTCGCTGCTGACCACTATTAACTGAATGCGCTTTTCTTCGCGAACTTGCAGCAGCGGCAAGTCGGCGATGGCCTCGTCGTTTTTTGCGGCCGCAGCCAGATTCGCCAGCATGCGCCCCATCATATTGGCGTAGGGCCGCGACGACAACGCGCGTTCCTGCGCGCGGCGCAGCTTTGCGGCAGAGACCATTTTCATGGCCTTGGTAATCTGCTGCGTATTTTTGACGCTGCGGATGCGCCTACGAATGTCGATTAGACTTGGCATCAGCCTTTGCTTTGGACGGCCTCGGCGGGCCGGTCTGCCTTAGGAGCAGGCGCTCCGGGGCGGTTACCGTTGTTTTCCGCGCGAGCAGGCTGAGGCTTCTTGTCCTGAATCTTCTGGAATCCTTGCTTGAACTCCTTGATTGCGTCCGACAGGTTCTTCTTCAACTCGTCATCCAACTGCTTTTTGTCGCGAATGCCCTGGAGCACTTCGGGCTTGCTGTTGTCGAGGAATTGATATAGCTCGCCTTCGAAGCGGCGAATATCTTCGACGGCAATGTCGTCGAGCAGCCCGCTGCTTCCAGCAAAGATGATAGCGACCTGTTTCTCAACCGGCACGGGCGAATAGGGGCCCTGCTTCAGTACTTCGACCCAACGCTTACCGCGGCTCAACTGCGCTTGCGAAGCCTTGTCCAAATCGGAGCCGAACTGTGCAAAGGCGGCCAATTCACGATATTGCGCAAGATCCAGCCGCAAGGTGCCAGCTACCGAGCGCATGGCCTTGATCTGGGCACTGCCGCCGACGCGGCTTACCGAAAGACCGACGTTGATGGCGGGACGAATATTCGAATTGAACAGATCGCTTTCGAGATAGATCTGGCCGTCGGTGATGGAAATCACGTTCGTCGGAATATAAGCGGACACGTCACCGGCTTGCGTTTCGATGAAGGGCAATGCGGTCAGAGATCCGCCACCTTTTTCGTCGGACAGCTTTGCCGCGCGCTCCAGCAGACGGCTGTGCAAATAGAAGACGTCGCCCGGATAGGCTTCGCGGCCCGGCGGACGGCGGAGCAA
>DASREJ010000085.1:0-45780 GCA_035652115.1 Bryobacteraceae bacterium | reverse complement strand
TGAACTCGCGTTCACCTGCTTGGCCAACCCAAAATCGAGCAGTTTCACCAAACCGCTTTTGGTGATCATGATGTTTGCCGGTTTGAGGTCGCGGTGTACAATTCCAGCCCTGTGGGCGGCGGACAGCCCATCCAGTATTTGAATGGAGATCTCAATCGCCTTCGCAATAGGAAGTGGACCGCGCTTAAGAATGCTGCGCAACGGTTCGCCGTCAATTAGTTCGGTGACAAGATAAGGTGACCCGTCATCGATGCCGACATCGTGGACCGTAAGAATATTCGGATGATTGAGTCCACCGGCGGCTCTCGCTTCCTGGAGAAAGCGCTTTTGCCACTCCGGATCCCCGCTGGAATTCTTCACCACCTTAATCGCTACTTCACGTTGCAGGCGATAATCCCAGGCGCGAAATACTTCGCCCATACCTCCAGCGCCCAAGTGCGAAACGATTTCGTACGGCCCAATTCGGGTCGCGGAAGCCACGCTCATAGTTCGCTAACTTATCGGCAGAATACGACGACAAAAGCAGTTAGCCCGCTTATTCCCTCGGGCTTACGAGCGGATAGGTTTACGCTTCGCGGTTTTTTGATTTCTTAAAGCTTTTTCTTTCGGTATTCGTCAGCCGCGCGTTCAAGACGCTTCACTGCCCTCGAAGGGCCATGCACGCTTTTGACTTTGAACTTCTTGCCGCGGCTTTTGTTATAGGAGACGAAAAACTCGCACACCTGATCAAGCAAAGATTTGTTGACCTCAGCGACAGATTTTAAATTTTGGTGGCTGTAGGAATGCAGGGCCACCGAAATGAGCCGGTCATTCTCTGTACTTTTGCCGTTCTCTGTCTGTTCGGCTTCGATGATGCCGATCACCCTGACATCCAGAACGCACCCAACGTGTGCGGGCTCATCCATGAGGACCATGACATCTAGGGGATCACCGTCTTCGGCTATAGTGCAAGGCACAAAGCCAAAGTCGAACGGAAAGCTGAGGCCTTCGGGCAGCAGGCCACCCAAGGTGAACGCCTCCATTTCGGGATCATAGTCGAATTTATTCCGTCGTCCCTTTGGTGTCTCGATGACGATACGGCATTCCCTCTTTTTCTTGTCCAGATTATGCGAGAGGCTCGACAGGTCCATCTTTAGTGACAGGCTAGTGGATGGTGACCGGTTCGAAGCCGTCGCAGCCACTGGTCGCAGTTACCTTGAGGTGCAGTCGTTCGTGCTGTGGGTGGCCACAGTCCTCGATAAAATCCTCGGCAGCTTCCATCGAAGTCCGAATTTGCGTTAGGCGGTCGTCTTGCGGATGTTCTTCTCCGAAATGAGTACAAAGCCCGCATTGTCCTTCATGAATGTGCAGCATTGGATAAACCTCGCTCTGTATAGATAGACATTTCAGACGGGATGTGTCGCACAAATTCCGGTTCAGAGACAAGTTCCGCGCTCGGCGCCTAGCCAATCCTGTTATTCCGGCAGCCTAGACCGTCTGCGAAGTACGGCAAGTCGTGGTACGCCTTAGTCGTTCAAGTGCAATTTCAAGCGCGCGCAGTGCAGTTTATTTTCGATTCATGGGCAGTCAACAATCACAAGGCTGGATGGATAAAGCGCGCGATCTTTGGTGTAAGCTCTTCCACGATGAGCTTATGTGGCCAGTAGCCGGACAGTATCAATGCCGCCGCTGCTTGCGCTACCACCCTGTTTGCTGGGAGCAGCCCGCGGTCCGTCAGTCTGACCAATGGCTTAATCATCAACATTCGGCACATGCGGTCGCGTCCATGAGGTTGGAAGTAGTTCAATCGCGGGCTGAAAGCGCGGTTTAGTTTGGATCACCGGTTTTAGCTGGGATCCCAGAAGAGCGCGAGCGCGGCTCCGCGCCGTCCGTGGCTACTGATTCCACGCTGCGCGCATTACCGTAGCGGAAAGCGCCATATCAAGCGTCGTTCTCGCACGCCGAAGATGACAAAATAGTAATTTGCGTATCGTTTCTGATGGCATTTACTATGCCTGCGGGTTGACACTAGTTGGGATCGTATTGTCATATTTCCTGACACCTTGGGCTGGTGTGCCGTTATACTTGTTGGCGGCTTTCTGTCTTTATTTCTTCCGCGACCCCGAGCGTACGCCACCGCCTGGCAACGTAATGGTCGCCCCCGCCGACGGTCAGGTGGTAGCGGTGCGCGATCTGGGTTCAGCGGAAACCCGTGTAAGCATCTTCCTCAACATATTTGACGTACACGTGAACCGCACGCCGATACCTGGCAAGGTGACGCAGGTGGTGTATACCAAGGGCAAGTTCATGGTCGCGAGCCGCGAACTGGCCTCTTCGGATAATGAGCAGAACACACTCGTCATCGAAGGCGATGGCACGCGCGTAACATGCCGTCAAATCGCGGGCCTCATCGCGCGCCGTATCGTTTGTTACAAGCGCGCCGGAGATACGGTGGCTCCGGCAGAACGCATCGGGTATATCAAATTCGGCTCGCGCGTTGACGTTGTCTACGGAGCTGAATGGCGAACCGCTGTGAAAGTGGGCGACCGGGTGAGCGCCGGCTCCAGCATATTAGCGACCCGGGAGGCGATCTGAGCTTTAAAGATCAAATTCTCGGGCCGCGGTTGTCGGAAAAGCGTCCGCGGCGCGCAGCGTATGTTCTCCCGACCTTGTTTACGAGCGGGAACATTTTTCTCGGTTTCATCGCCATCCTGCAGACGTTCGAAGGGGCAATGCAGGTCAATGCCGGCGATTACGGGCCGAATCAACATTTCATCACGGCCGCCAAAGCGCTGGGGTTTGCCGTTTTTTTTGACGGGCTCGATGGGCGCATTGCGCGCATGACGAACACCACCAGCGATTTCGGCCGCGAACTGGATTCACTTGCCGATGTGATTACCTTTGGCATAGCGCCGGCGGTGCTGGCGTTCGTTTGGGGCGTCTTGTTTGTTATTAATCCGGCGGACGGGCAACTTATGAGTAATCTGCATCGTGCCGGTTATTTTCTGGCGTTTTTCTATCTTTTGTGTGGTTCCGTGAGGCTGGCACGCTTCAACGTGCAAACGAACCCGACCCCCAAGAATCCCGGTCGTCCCGACCGTCGATACTTTGTGGGCATGGCGATACCGGCAGGAGCAGGATTTATTGCAGCGGTGGTCTACATGGCTCCGTCGCCCGTACAATCCTTCGCTTTTGCCGTGACATGGCTAGTGATGCTGAGCATCATTTCGCTGCTGATGGTCAGCACGTGGCGCTATCCGAGCTTTAAGCAAATTAGTGTTTCGAAGCCGCGGACACCGCTGATTGTGCTTCTATTAGGCGGCATCGCCTTCGTGATTTGGAACTGGTCGCAACCGGTACTGCTGGCATTTGCGTCTGCTTATGTGCTGAGCGGCATTGTGATTCGGATTGGCGGAATTATTCGCCGGTACAGGAAACCACGGCCACGAGCGCCGCTGCCGGAGCATCAAATTGGCTAAAGCACAGCAAAAGACGAAAGCTCTGTCGGTAGCGCTGATTGGTGCTGAGACGCTGCTGGGGCGCGAACTTGAAGAAGTGATTAAAGATCGAGTTCAGGACGCGTTGGTGCATCCCTTCTCGGCGAGCGGCGAAGGCAATTTCGGCGAGGAAGAAGGAGAACCAATTTTTGTCGAGCCATTCACCGCGGAAGTTCTAAGCAAGAATAGTGCCGTCGTCATCGCGGGCTCGCGAGAAGGAGCAACGAAGGCATACGATCTGGCACAAGCGACGAATTCAAAGCCGATAACCATCGACTGTACAGGTTATCTGGAAGAGAAGCCGGAGACTCGTATCCTGTCGCCGCTTGGGGAACTATTTAGTTTGCAGCAAGGTTGGCTGTACGAAATTGCACATCCTGCGGCAAGCGCGCTCGTCTTGGTGCTGGCAAGACTCGGCGGCTATCAAGACATCAAACAGGTTATTGTGCACATTTTTGAACCGGCAAGTGAGCGAGGACATCGCGGTGTCTCCGAGTTGCAGAAGCAAACAACGAACTTACTTTCTTTCAAACCATTGGACAAAACGGTGTTTGATTCTCAGGTGAGCTTTAACATGCTGGCGCAATACGGAGAAGAAGCGCCCGTGAAGCTGGCAAGCATAGAGCAACGCATAATCCGGCATTTGACAACGCTACTCAGCAGGCAGCCAAAAACAGCCGCCATTCCAAACGCGTCCGTGCGTCTGGTCCAAGCGCCTGTTTTCCATGGCTACAGCATGTCCGTGTGGGTACAGTTCGAAAATACCGTGAATGCTACCGAAGCGGGCGAGGCATTGGCTTCGGCTCAGATTGAAGTTCGACGGGCGCAGGATACAGCACCCGATAACGTAGGTGTCGCGAGTCAGAGCGGATTGATAGTGGGCGATATTCGAGTGGACGAGAACAACCCGCGAGCGATGTGGTTTTGGATAGTGGGCGACAATTTGCGATTGACGGCGGATGCGGTGAGCGACGCCATTTCGAGTTTGAAAGCGGAGCAACGTTGAATAGAGGAGTTTCGCCAGCCGCCTGGCTGAGTGCGTTAATGCTGAGCGCAGTCAGCACGCTTTCTTGCGGCTATCATGCCGGCGGCAAAGCCGATCTGCTGCCGAAAAGTATTCAGACAATTGCCGTTCCAGCCTTCACGACTTTCACCATGCGTTACAAATTAGTGGATGTGTTGCCTCAGCAGATTGGTCGGGAGTTCATGGCGCGTACCCGATTTCACATCGTCGAAAATCCCAAGGATGCAGACGCGGTTTTGAGCGGCAGCATTAATTCCGCGCAAGTGTATCCCGCGGTTTTCGATCCCACTAGCGGCAAAGCGACGACGATCTCTGTTATGGTGTTCCTCACGATCACTCTTCGGGAGCAAACGACCGGCCGGACATTGTATTCACGGGCGAATTATTTGTTCAAGCAGAACTACGACGTGGCCGTGGATCCGCATCAGTTCTTCGACGAAAGTGGTCCCGCGTTTGACCGGTTAAGCCGGGATGTGGCGCGCGATGTCGTCAGCTCCATTGTGGAGAATTTCTAATCTAGCGGTGTCGCCCGAACAATTCCTAACGAGAATCGCCAAGAATCCGCCTGCCGCAGCGTACCTGTTTCTAGGGCAGGAGGGCTATCAGCGGCGTATCTGTAAAGATGCTTTGCGGGCGCGCGTGCTCCCCCCAGAATCAATCAGCGACGGGTTCACGCAGTCCGATCTTGAGAGCACTTCAATTTCAGAAGTTCTGGACGATGCCCGATCCTTGTCTCTATTCGCATCGCAAAGATTAATCTGGGTATCCAGTGCTGAGCTCGCTCTTCCGCGAAGATTGACCGCCAGCTCTGACGAAGGCGACGATGGCGACCGATCGAGTGGGGATCAGATTGCCGGCTACGTGAAAGAGCCAACTCCAGGAACCGTTCTGGTGTTCGAATGCAGCCGGTACGATTTCGCTGGAGACGATAAGCCGAAACTGGAGCGGGTAGAAAAGTTTTATTCCGCAATTCCGAACATCGTGGAGTTCCGCCATTTCACCCCCGAATTGAGCCGCGCCTTGGCGCAAGAGCTTGCCAGGAAGCATGGGCTTAAAATTGGCGGCGCGGAGCTGGCCGTCTTGCTTGATGCCGTGGCGGGCGATGCAAACCGCTTGGCGTCGGAGATGGAGAAGCTGTCGCTTTATGTCGAGAACGATCGCGCAGTCACAATGGACGATCTGCGCACGATGGTCCCGAACGCGGCCCAAAGCACCATTTTTTCGCTGGTAAATGCCCTCGGGAAGCGAGACCGCGCCGGAGCACTGCGTTCATTGGATATTTTGATCCGAGAAGGCGAGTACCTGCCGCTCGCGTTGACATTCCTGAGCACTCAATTTCGATTGGCGCTTGCAGCAAAGGAAGCGCGCGTAACCTCAGTTCCTCAAGCGCTTAGTTTTTTTTCGAAAGTCGGCGTGCGCATGTGGCGAGATCGGGCTGAACAGGTAATCGGAACGGCCTCTATATTCACGAAAGAACACCTGGCTAAAGCGACATCGGCGATCTATGAAACGGACAAAAAACTGCGTGAAGGCTATAAGGACGATCGCGTGATTATGGAGACGCTAGTCTTCGCTCTGACAGGAAAATAAATACCGCGATAGCTCAGATATCGAGCTTGTCGATTATTCGTTTTTCGACCGTCCCCGATTTCTGCCACTCATCCTTACTAAACTTGAGTGTCTGCTCGCTCTCGCCGAATCGAAAGTGCAGCAGCATTTCGCCGGAGGCGCCTTCATCGGCAGTAACGCGGTAGCCCTTTTTTTTCATAACTGCTAAACCAGCAACGATCTCTGATTCGATTTGTGGTGGTGCGGTGATGATATCGTCCATGGGGTTTATTGTCGCGCGGTTTGCCTCTTCCGCCACTCGAATAAAACCACGCCCGCCGCGACCGATACGTTCAGCGATGAAACTTCACCCGCCATCGGTATGCGAACCAGCACATCGCAATGCTTTTGAACGCCCTGGTGCAGGCCCTTGCCTTCTCCGCCGAGCACGATGGCAGATGGAGTGTTGAACTCGACTTGATCGTAGGGTGCGGAGCCGCGCTCATCCAGGCCATAGATCCAAAAGCCTTGCTGTTTTAGTCGCTCGATCGTTTGGCTGACGTTCGTGACCCGGGCGATCGGCAAATACTCAACCGCACCGGCGGCAGCTTTATCGACCGTCTCCGTTAGCGGCGCCGAACGGCGCTCGGGAACGACTATGCCGTTCGCGCCAGCGGCGTGCGCCGTACGAATGATTGCGCCCAAGTTGTGCGGATCCTCTACGCCGTCAAGGATCACGAGCAATTTGGCGTCGCCAGTAATCTCATCCAGTTCCACGTACTCGTGCGCCGCGCCAAAGGCAACTACTCCTTGATGCGGCGTACCTTTGCTGACTCGATCCAGCGCATCACGAGATTCGAAGCGAACCGGAATGTTATGTTCGCGGCAGAGATCTATGATTTCCTGCAGTCTCGGTCCAGATGCTCCTTTCGCAATGAGCACCTTGTCCAGCGGCCGATGCGCGCGCAGTGCTTCGCGGACTGGATGAACGCCAATGGAAAACCGGTTCACAAGCTGAACGCGATGACGTAGTCGCCCAGTGGCGACAGATTGGGTATTCCATAGCCGCCCGCCGAAACAACCACGTATTGTTTGCCGTCCGGACCTTGATAAGTCATAGGCGTAGCTTTGGGGCTGGTGGGCAACTCGCCAGTCCACAAGAGTCGTCCAGTTTGAATATCGAAGGCATACAGCGCCGGAGCCAGAGTGCTGCCGACGAAAACGAGACCTCCGGCCGTGGACATTGGGCCGCCGAGAGATATGGAACCCCATTCTTGCGGAACCTTCGGGCTGAACCGGCCTAATGGGACTTCCCATTTCTTTTCTCCAGTGGAGGCGGATATCGCGATGAGCCGGCTCCAAGGCGGGGCCGTACACGGCAGGCGCTTCGGACTAAGTAATAGCCGCCGCATCATTCCGTATGGAGTGCCGCGCTGGGGTGCGAACTCCCAATCGCCATCGAGCCTACGGCCTTTTGACTCACGCATACTCTCGAAATCGGCACGCGGAATCAATCGCATTTCGGCCGCGAGATTGTTCGACGGAAGCACCAGCAGATCATGCTGAGGATCGTATGTCATGCCGCCCCAATTCATGCCGCCGATGTTCCCGGGCATGGTGATAGTTCCTACAAGCGATGGCGGTGTGAAGATCGGTCCCGTGTGAGACTTGCTCAATTCATCGCGGCACCATGCTTTGTCTGCATCGTCAACGCCCCAAGCGTCGTCAGGAGTGATTTTCTGGATTGCGACGGGCGCCGGCTTCACTGGAAACGGCTGCGTCGGCGATGTGACTTCGCCAGGAACATCGCTCTTAGGAACCGAACGTTCTTCTACGCCGAATATCGGCTTGCCTGTTTCGCGATTCAGGATAAAAAGATTTGCCGTTTTTGAACCGATTGCAATGGCTGGTATAGTCTCGCCATTACGATGCATGTCGAAAAGCAGCGGAGGCGTCGCAACATCGAAATCCCAAAGATTATGATGAACGGTCTGGAAATGCCAGGCCATCTTTCCCGTAGAAGCTCGCAGGGCGACAACGGAATCGGCATATAAGCCGTCACCTGGCCGCTCGCCGCCATAGTAATCGGGGCTCGCGCTCCCGGTAGGAACAAAAACCAAATCGCGTTGTGGGTCGGCCGCAATGACCGACCAGGCATTGGCGGCGCCAGTATGAGCGGCGCTGTCATCCTTCCATGCGGCTGCAGCGGGATCGTTTTGGTTTTGCGGAATGGGATCCCAAGCCCACTTCAGTTTTCCGGTCCCGGCATCGAATCCACGCACTTCGCCGCTGGGCTGCATGGTTGATCCGTTATCCGCGACGGCTGAACCAACCACCAGCGTGTTGTTGATGACCGCGGGAGGCGATGTTTCTTCATAATCAGCGAACCAGCGTACCGGGATGCGCAATCCTTGACGAAGATCGACAATGCCGTTGTCGCCGAATTCGGCCACGAGCTTGCCGCTTGCCGCATCGAGCGCGATTAGCCGCGCGTCGATGGTTGCATCGTAGATGCGTCGATGGCCGTCGGGCGATTTCCATGTCGACACACCGCGATTGGCATAATCGCCGTAACCCTTGTCTTTATCGATGTGCGGATCATACGACCAACGCTGCTTCCCGGTCGTTGGATCGAGCGCGATGACGCGCCCAACAGGCGTGGAGAGATACAGCGTGCCATCCACATAAAGCGGCGTCGCTTCAAACTGCGTGGGCTTCGAACCATTCGACGGCGCGTAAGCGTCGCCGGTACGATATGTCCAGGCAATCTTCAACGACTGAACATTCGATGTATTAATCGCGGTTAAAGGAGAAAACCGCTGACCGCCAGGATCGCGGCCGTAGTTGGGCCACTCGCCATTTTGCGCGAAAAGAATGGCCGCACAAAAAATTGCAACAAGGCAGCGCATATTAGGTCACCGCATCACGCTAGGGGAATTCCATTTTCGTCTAGTGTGCCCTCTACCTCTTTCGGTGTCAGCCGGCTCGCGTCATATTCGATGAATAGCTGCTCAGCGGGCATGAGACGAACGGCGAGTATTCCGTATACCGCGTGTATGCGCGAGATCTTCTTCAACTCTTCGTCATTCAGCTCACGCGACAGCTTAAACGTGCATTGCACCTTCGTCATCGAAAAACAGCGTAGCATCTACTCGGCATCGCGTTGCTTGAGTTTCCATAAGATCTGGCGGAAGATACCTAGCCACGTTTCAGCATCTGCCGCTGGAAGAGGAAGACGCCGTATCAAGCGCCTGATTTTGAGTTCCGTGGATGAGGACGTCCGTTCGTGGATATACCCCGACCGTGAGAGAAGCTCGACAAGCAGCGCTGTGAAACGCTCATGATCTTCGGCTGAAGCAGTAGGCGCCGGCGCAAAGCGCGCATTCTCTTCGGCATCTGAGCGGCGAAGTTCATAGAGGCAAATCGCTACCGCTTGCCCCAAATTCATGGAGCCGTGCTCTTGACGCGTAGGAATGCGCATAAGCCAATGACAATGGCTCATGTCTTCATTTGACAAGCCGAACTTTTCCGACCCAAAAAGAATCGCGACATTAGATTGGATTGCGTGCTCGCGAATGAGCTGGGCAGCTGCTTCTAATCGATATAGCGGAAGATGCAAGTCGCGATGGCCCACAGCCGTGGTGCCAACAACCAGCGTGCAATCGGCCACCGTGGCGGCGAGCGAATCGGAAACACGGGCATCTTCCAAGATGTATCGTGCACGCACGGCTGAACGCGCTTCCTTGAATGCGACATCGTATGGATTCACAAGACGAAGGTCGGTGAAGCCGAAGTTGCTCATGGCGCGAGCGGCCGCCCCGATGTTCAGTGGATTGCGCGGTGAAACCAAGACAACCCGAAGGGGCATCGGACGCATGTCAGCCGGTTTTGTCAACGATAATCTCTATTTGCTTTCCAGGGTTGCCAGAGGATTATCGAAGTCAAATCCGAACAGGTGCGGGTCTTCTCCGATCACTGCGGCTGATGCAATGTAGAAAACATAATCGTACGTTTCTTGCGGAATCTTGTCCTTATGCAGTGTCAGCAGCTTCCAAAAATTTCGTTCGCGGGGATTTTCCGGCATGCTTCGCACCAGGGGCAGTACGGAGTCTTCACCCCAGTTGTAACAAGCCATGACGAGTAGTCCCGAAGCCTGCGCATCTGTGCTATACAAATCTTTCAGATAAGCCGCTGCTGCTTTCGTTTCGCGGTCCCAATGGTGCCGGTCGTCTCCCGGATCGGGCCGCCTCATGTCAATTAACGGCCCCAGATGCAAGCCATACTTCAGCGCGGTCTCAGGAATGAACTGCCACATTCCTTTCGCGATTCCCTTCCGTGTCATGGGACCGCTAATATAAGGGTCGAAATTGCTTTCCTGCAGCGCCAGATAGAAAAACTGCGGCGGCAAATCCTGATCGAGCAGATCCTGCGTGATTAAGCTGGTGTAGCCGTTCTGCTTAGCGGTTCGCAGGGCTTTCACCAGCCGCCCCGACGACTGCCATTTTTTGATGTAGTTGTTGATTTCCGTTACGAATTCGCGCGGCATCGCGAGTTCGCATTCACCAAAAATACGCGCCACGCGAAGAATAAGCCGCTCCTGCGCCGTCATTTTGGGATCGTATACGCGTAAAGTGGCAAGAAAACGGTCGTAGTTCTTCTCCATTTCCTTGCGGCGATTTTGATATTTCTTGATTTCTCCGGCGCCTTGCTGATTTGGACTCTGCAAGACAATCCGCTCTACGTTTGCAATATCCACGTCCAGCGACTTCATGGAATAGAACAGATTTTCAGCCAACATTCGCTGTTTACGGTTTTGTTGGTGTTCGTAAATGCCATAGGCGGCGGCCGCAACCAGCAAGATCGCCAATGCCGCCATAATTTTTCCATATCTGCGCCGCTGTTTTTTCTGTACGTGTTGGAACGCGCGCCGGACGAACATCGTGTGCTCGCCGACCGGGCCTTGGCGCCCGGAATCGTCGAAGTAGTGCGCGATGTAGTTCGCAACTATTGTGTGTTCTCCGGGGGTTTGTTGAGGCTGCACCGGAACAACTTCAACGGCCAGAACGATCTCCGGCCCCTCTGCGCCTAACCGGATGGTAGTTTCCGTACCTAGGCCAACGGTCTCGACCCGTTTTCCGTCCACGTACAGACCGTTGCTGCTCTTCAGGTCTCGGGCCACCCACTGTCCGTTCTCGTAAGTAACTTCTGCGTGAACGCGGCTAACATATCCGTTCTGTATGCGGATTTCACAACCGGCCTCGCGCCCGATTCGAAACGGCCCTTCAAATACTTGTTCAGTCTTGCCCTCGGACGCTGCATAACGCACGCGGACACGACTGAACGAAGCTGGTTGAACCGTTTGCGAACCCATGAAATGTTGGCTATTTCGAACTTTATCCTATTGGGCAAAGGACGTGGCCGTCAGACGACTTGCATTCAAATCTTTGTTAGCAAGTTCTGGCCCGGAATCCTTGTGTTCTTCCGCGGCATCAAAAATGCGGTGTAGGTAGATAAGATGTCCTCTGTAGCAGCACCACTGCTGACTGGCACTGTAGCGGCAGCGATATCGGATGAGAAAGTATTGGGACTGATCCGGCAGGCCTGGGTCACCCGGAATTTTTTGATTCTTCGTAACGTCGCGAGCCAAAAGCACACCATTATCCCGCTTACACGTTTGGCAAGTATTGACGTTAAGAAGACTCCATATTCTGGATTGCTGGCCGTCGCCGCCGGCATTTTTGTTGTGGGCGCCGCTGCCCTCGCTTCCAGAGATGGCGACGGAGCCGCACTGCCGTGCCTGCTTCTCGGCGCCTTCCTTGTCGCCATCTACCTCGGAAGTCGGCGGGCGGATATAACCTTCAGGCTTGACAGTGGAGCGATTGAACGCGCCATAGGTACCGTGGCAGAAGCTTCGGAGTTGGTGCAACTCATCGAAAGAGCGAGATTTTCTGCCTTAGCGGATGCCGATAGAAGCGGCGGGTTTTCCCCTTCTTCTTCTTTTTCACTCAAAGACGCGCCAAAGGCAGCCTAGTTCCGTTTAGGCCGTGCGCTATCGGATAATAAAAGCCGGTTGCGGCTTTTTCTGCTAATCCTGGTCGCGTTATCCGGCGCTGTTATCCACGCGCAATCGACTGCAACAGTGCAGGAATTGGAAGCATCTGCGCGCCGCAATCTTGCCGCCCGCGATGCCGCCTCCGCCTTGGCCGACTATCGGAAACTGGCGGAAATGGTCCCGCAATCGGCCGATTATCAGGACGAAATCGGCTTTCTGCTTGCCGCTACAAATCGCGCTTCCGAGGCCATTCCGTACTTTCAGCGGGCAACTGCGCTTAACCCCAAAATGGCGCAGGCGTGGTTTCACTTGGGAGTGGCCCGACTAATCCTGCAGCAGGGTTCCGGAATCTCCGATCTCGAAAAGGCGGTTGCGCTCGACCCCGCAAAGGCCGATTATCATTTCCGTCTGGGTACCGCCTACAACGAAATCAGTCGATACTCCGATGCTGTCACCCAACTGCGCATTGCTGCCAAGCGGCTGCCCAGTAAGGGTGCTGTATGGGCGAATCTCGGTGAAGCTTTACAGCAAAACGGGCAGTTCAAAGACGCAAAAGAAGCCTATCGTCAGGCTGTGGCGCTGGAACCCACGAACACCGCGGTTCGCAACAGCTATGGCGCCATGTTGATTAAGTGCGGTGACCCGGCCGCCGGTCTGGCGCAGTTTAAAAAGATCCTCGAACGCGAGCCCGATAACGTGCGTGTTCTGGTGAACGTCGGCTACGCCTACATTGGCGCCGGTGATTACAAAGAAGCGATCCGCCATCTTTCTCAAGTGGTGAAAAAACATCCGGACGCGGGCGACGCACACTATGATCTTGGCGTCGCATATAAGCAAAGCGACGACTTGCAGCATGCCCGCACCGAACTGGAACAGGCGGTGAAGTTCGCACCGTCCATCGTCGAAGCCCATTACCTCCTCGCGCTGACGTGCGTCGACCTTGGCGAAACGAACGAGGCGGTTTCAGAATTACGCACTGCCGTGAAACAACGACCAACTTATTCGGAGGCTTGGTTCGAGTTAGGAACTGTTCTTAAAGATCAAGGTGATGCCGATGGAGCCATTCAGGCTTTGCAGCGGTCAGTAGCGCTCGATGCCACGGATGCAGGCGCGTTCAATACGCTAGGGCTTCTGCTCAAGCGCAAAGGCGACAGTGAAGGCTCAAAACAGGCGTTCGCTAAAGCCGCTGCGCTGCGGCAGGCGGAGGCAGATGCCAAACGCAGGAAGCTGGAGCAGGGAACGGCGAAGCCCTCCCCATAGCCCCGAACGTTGCGTCCCCGAGTACCGGACCGAGCCTGATGGAACTTTCGATTTTCAGAAGCGCTATCGGCATAGAGAATCCGTGAATCATAACCAACACAGCGAGAAAATGACCAAGCTGGCCTTCACAGGATGGGCTATTTTGGTTTTCAATGCGCTTGGGACTGGAATAGTTGCGCTTCGCTACGCGCTTCCCCAAGTACCCTTCCCTTCGCCGCTGCCGAATTATTATGTCCGTCACCATTGGTTAATTGCCCACGCAGTCTTTGCCTCGATTGCGCTTCTTGCTGGTCCATGGCAGTTTCTTCCCGCTTTTCGGCGCCGCTTCCTCAGGGCACATCGATGGTTAGGGCGCGTCTACTGTGGAGCGGTAGCTGCAGGATGGCTGGCCTCCGTGCCGATTGCTGCTCATGCACAGACTGGGAACACGGCTTCCGCCGGATTTCTACTACTGGGAGCACTGTGGATCGCCACAACGGCGGCGGCTTACTTCAGCATTCGGCGTGGGTACGTGCAGGCGCATCGCGAGTGGATGATGCGCAGCTATGCGTTGACAGCAGCAGCGATTACTTTGCGCACGTACCTTCCACTTTTATTGGTAAGCGGGATTCCCATTGCAACGGCATATCCCCTAGTAGCCTGGATGTGCTGGGTTCCGAACCTGCTGTTCGCCGAGTGGTTGCTGCGCCGCGGAAGAACAATTTCTTTAAAACAGATTTCCCGCCACGATGTCAGCGGCTTTTTTGACTCCATCGCGCCTCGCCGGCACTAAGGTCACAACAAACGCTTGATCGCGCACTCGGCCCACGACACTCTGTTCATTGCCGGAACTGCACGCGACCGCTTCATTTCCAATCGCCTTGACGGGCTTCCCATTCGCGCCGCACTCGGCCACGTAATGAGAAAATTGTGTTTTCGGTGACTCCATAACCGTCACTTCGATACGCACGCTGGCATCGGAATTCGGAGAGCGCACAAACTCACATTTCCCACCGTGCTTGCCATCAGGCGAAAACTTCGCAGTAACCTGTCCACCGAGCAACCCACCCGCCGTGGCTGCATTCATCCAGGGACAACTGCTTTGCGCATGTACGGCGGTAACGATGCCGAAGAGCAGAATTGCAAGATGGACTTGCATCGTCACGTGGAGGACTTAGCAGGTTTGAGCTGTTGCTTATTCAAAATCTTCCCGCCTTCTTCGATGACGTAAAGATAGTTCGCCTCCAGATTGGTCAAGCGATCTACCTGTCCGCTGAGCCAGCGCAGTTCCACTGAATCGACCGTTTTGGCCTGGTCCAACCCGAAATGCATGCGAAGGTCGTTTTGCGAAAAATAACTGCCGCCGCTTCGCAGTTCATCCATCTGCACCAACGGCTTTGCCGCATCCGGCTTCGTCTTCGCAGTGACAATTAATCGAGTTCCGATGCCGGTTCGGTTAGATTTATTTCCGACCAGTTTGATCTTGATCCAATTGCGATTCAGCGTGGAATCGCAACGCAAGAGCTGTGGAATTGTGTTCACGCAATTCACCGCAATGTCGATGTCGCCGTCGTTATCGTAATCGCCAAACGCGCAGCCGCGTGCTGGGGCATTCTCCAAAATTCCGGGGCCGCCTTTTTCGGTCACTTCCTCAAAGCGTCCATTCTGTAAATTCCGGTAGAGATATTTATGCTCGGCGTATTTTAGGTCGGCGTTGGACTTATCCACCTCCGGATAGACGTGTCCATTCGACATCAGAATGTCTAACCAGCCATCGTTGTCCATGTCGAAAAATCCCACACCCCAACCCAGCAGCCGTGTGTTGACCCCGATGCCGCTCGGATACGTTCGATCTTCGAAACTAGCATCGCCAAGGTTGGTGTAAAGCGAATCCGTGTCGCCCGCGAAGTTCGTCTTGACCAAGTCCAAATTGCCGTCCCGATTGTAGTCGCCAATCGAAACCCCCATCCCTGCTTGTGGTTTGCCTTCGGGCGACAATGCGGCCCCGGCCTCAATGGCGATGTCTTTAAACGTGCCGTCCTTCTGGTTTTGATAGAGAGTTGCGGTGCTGGAATCGTTGGCCACATAAATATCAGGCCAGCCATCATTATCCAGATCCGACGCAGCAACACTTAACCCGTATGTTCCCGCCGTCTTCCAAATCCCCGCTTTTTCGCTAACGTCGGTGAACGTCCCGTCGCCGTTATTGTGGTAGAGAATGTTCTTGCCGCCCGGGAGTCCAGGTGGCCCGCACGCCACCAGCAAACCCTTGTACGTGCAGGGCCCCGCTTCGGGCGGTGGCGCGGTTTTCAAATCGAAATCGACGTAGTTTGCGACGAACAGGTCCAGGCGACCGTCCTTGTCGTAATCGACAAACGTGCAGCCTGTATTCCAACGTGTCTTCGCGCCGGCCTGCATCAGGCCTGCTTTCTCGGTAACGTCGGCAAAAGTGCCATCGCCGTGATTGCGATAAAGCGCATTCTGGCCGTAATAAGTCACGAACAAATCGTCAAAGCCGTCGTTATCGTAATCGCCCACGCAGCACGCCTGTGCCCAGCCCGTCCGATGCTCCAGTCCTGAGCCTCTTGTTATGTCGGTAAACGTGCCGTCACGGTTGTTCTTGAACAAATGGCAATGCGGTTCCTGTCCTTTGGGAAATCCTTCCAAGCGCCAGCCATTTGCGAGGAAAACGTCCAGCCATCCGTCTTGATCGTAATCGTAGAAGGCGAGGCCGCAGCCGGTTGTTTCCAATAAATACTTGTTCTTGCCTTCGCCGCCGTAAATCGTTTTTACCGCCAGCCCGGACTGCTTCACCACATCTACAAAACTCACACCTAACGGCGTGCCTTCGATCGGGGACTTCGGCCCCTTAGCCGCGGGTCTCGGCTTCGCATCGTAGCTCCGTTCAATTGGCCCAGGCAATTTGATTTGCTGGGGCGCGGCAGCCAGCGATACTAAATCCGCAAACGGCAGCACAAGCGCACTGCGGCTCAATGAACGAATGAACCGGCGTCGATTTCTTTGCAATTAACTAACTCCACTTTTATTGATGTTTAACGGAGGCACTCAAGGGTGCTTGGGATTCGTCCATGTGAACGTGCATGGGAACGCTCTCAATCGAGATCTCGGGGTGTTGCCGAAGATAATTCAAGGAGTAAGTAGGCGCGCCGGGGTCCACTTGCTTCGTTGCAAACAACGCTGCCTGCTGCGCCGCTTTGTCTTTCATGCCCAAACGGCGGTAAATCACCGCCAGATTGTAATGTGCCGCCAGATCATCCGGATCGATTCGCTGTAATGCCTCAAATTGTGTCCGCGCTTCGTCATAGCGGTGCGTCTGGTAATAGGAAATTCCTAATTCGCGCCTGGCATCGCGGGCATCTGGGTACTGTGCCACTACCTGCTCAAAATCCGCTACTTCGGCATCCGCGTTACCCGAACGCCGCTCGACGAGACCCATATAGTAAAGCGCTCGCGCGTTTCCGGGGCTTAATTGTAAAGCCTTCTCCAGCGGTTCGCGGGCATCGGAATACTTTTCCCATTCCAGGTTTGTCAGCGCAATGTTGATCCAGCCGTCTGCATAATCGGGATGCAGCGTGAGAGCCTGCCGAAACGCTGTTAAGGCATCCGCATACTGCAATTGATCCAAAGAGGCGATTCCTAAATTGTTCCAACGCATCCAATCCGGGTTGTCATTGGGTAACGGCGCCGATGTGCCATTTGCTCCTACGTTCAACACTCGAGTTCGTGCCGCCAATTCCACAATTGGATACGTTGGGTGATCTGGCCCAAAAACATTGTTCAAATAACTTTGCCTCAGATGCCTGTAATTTACACGCGCGGTCAAACTAAGTGGGCCGCGGGCATTGTTCGGAATGCGGAATTGATATCGAATTAACGCGGAACGTCCGGATTGTACGGTGTTGTCATAGGCGACAGAATGAATGGTCCACACTTTGTGGTTATCGACGAACTCGCCGTCGGAATTGACGGGACGATTAGTGAAGCTGTGCGCACGGGCATCCAACATCCCATCCGGCTTTATAAAGCCGCTGTGGTAGATCACACCCCCGGCGCGGTCCTGAACATTGAACTCAACCCACGCTTCGTATAAATCCCTCACCTCTGGAATCAGCGAATGGCCGATATTCTTGTTTTGTACGACAACCATGGCCTGCACAAGTTCGCCCGGCGCTAGATTCACTGGAGTCGAGCCCAAAGGCGCAGCTATCTCACCGCTCTTGACATTCTTAATGCCGAATACGTCGACATTCAGATAATTACCCGTCTTCAAAAATTCAATCGTTTTATCTAGTTGTTCGTGGAAGCCGTAATAAAATGGCACAGCCGTGTTCCCCGCTGCCCAACGATGGCTTGCAAACGTCCCTTTCTTTGCGCCGTATTCTTCTTTCTCCGCTGTCTCTCGCATCATGTGGCATTTCTGACATGTGAACAGATCGGATTTGTAGAACGTAAGTGGATTACGTGTTGAGAATTTTGAATTTTCCCATTCGTCATAAACCGTAAAGGCCCGAATCCATTTGTAATCGTTTAGAGGATTCGGCAGATTCGCTTTGTGACACGAGGCACAAAACTCTGGCGTACGGTAGAAATCTTTCATCACGGCCTGGGCGTGCCGCTCCGGATGAGCCATGATCTGCTCATAAGGAACTTCGCCCGGCACACGTTTGCCTTTCTCATCCACCGTCACGGCCGGTACGCCCATCACGTAACTGCCGTTCCCGAGCGTTGACTGCAGCGACTGCACGGAATGACACGTCATACAGGTCAACCCATCGGCATCGAATTGACGGTCCACCTGAGAAGCGGTTGTTAATGCGCCGGAAAGTACGCCCACCGGGTTGTGGCAACTGTCGCAATGTCGGGTGAACTCGATTCCTTTTGTTCGCGCCAGAATGTTTACGCTGGTTCGATAAAACGGCGTACGGAACGAATTCGAATGCAGAGCCTGTCTCCACTCGGCGTAGGCTTGAGGATGGCAGTGTTGGCAGTACTCGGCTTTTGGAAATGCGCCCGCCTGAATAAACCCTCCGGTACTTGAGAGCGCATTCCCCGGCGCTGAAAAGGTATCTTTCCCGAACCGGTAGTCATAACTGACCGCAATATGCGCGTTGTAATTCTGAATTGCGTCAGTCGAATTCGATTGCGCAAGCCCTTTCACGCCACACATCCACAAGCTGCTTAAGAGCAGCGTCGCTGTAGCCAACCGGGAGGACGCACGATGCCTCAAACGAACTGATGCTCCAGCCATTGAAAGACGCCGAACATCAACCAGTGTATCCGGGACGAGTGAGGTCCACACCGGCAATAGGATTCAATAGTAAAACCATGCGCATAAAGCAGGTTTCGATCGCTTTGTTTTGTTTTTTGGCGGCTTGTGTCTGTGCGGCACAAACCGTATCTTCTTCGCAACAAAGTACTACAGCGCCGCCAACAACAAACGTGCAGCAGCAGTTTGAGCGCCTCGAAAAAACAATTCACGATTACGGTAATCTGGCTCGCTACCGAGAAGACGATGTAAAGCTGTCGCCGCCCTCAACAGGCGAAAACCGTGTCGTGTTCATGGGCGATTCCATTACGGATTATTGGGGACGCCGTGGCGGAGCGTTCTTTCCTGGCAAGCCTTACGTGAACCGCGGCATCAGCGGACAAGTTACACCACAGATGTTAATCCGGTTCCATCAGGACGTAATTGATTTGAAACCCAGCGTTGTGGTAATCCTGGCCGGTACCAACGACATTGGGGGTAGCCTCGGGCCTATTCCAAACAATGCGACAAAAAACAATCTCATTTCCATGGTCGAGCTTGCCCGCGTAAATAACATACGCGTAGTGCTCTCTTCGCTAACGCCCGTTTGCGACTCGCTGCAGCCTCAGACTGCAAAGCGGCCACCAGAGAAAATTCTCGCGCTCAATGAGTGGATTAAAAATTACGCAGCCGAACACAACCTCGTCTATCTGGATTACTATCCGCACATGATTGACGACAAAGGCTTGCTTCGATCCAATCTCACGGTTGATTGCCTGCATCCCAATCAGGCTGGCTATGACATCATGGCGCCGCTTGCTGAACAGGCCATTGCTAAGGCTTTGCAACAGTGACCATCCTTCTCGTGGCGCGTTCCATTGCTATTTTTTCGAGAGAAAAAAGACGGGCCTTCTCCTTCTTTTTCAATTTTCAAAAAAAAATTATCGTCAATCCTACCACTAACTTACGTTGATTCCAGACCGCTTCGCGCACACCACGGCGGTACACCTGAATCAGATTCGCGCACACAACGCGAGGAGATTCGATGAAGATTTTATTTGCTCTCGCCGCAATTATGGCGTCTGCGGCATGCACAGTCTCGGCACAAGATACATTTGAGGTCACCGGCACGCCCATACCCGCGCCGCTCCTGACGCAGAACTACGGCAACATTGTGAAGGGCATCAGCGCGTACGACCTCAACATCTGCAACATTACAGAGGCGCGTCAATCCCTTACTAGCAGCAAGGTTTATCAAGCGTTGATGCAGGCCGATAACACACTTCAACCGGTAGGCCGTCAGATCATGCTTGCGTCCATCCTGCGGAATCGAAATCGTAGCTTGTCAAATGTGTTGAATCTCTCAATGTCATCCGCGACGGGCGTTTTTTCGCTTCTCGGTTCGTCTACTTATAAGCTTCCCGCGGCGTGGAGCGCCGCAGCAGCAGTCGCATCGCTGGTTGGCCAGCAGGTAATCAGCAACTTGAAGCCGGTTTTGTCGGCTGATCAGTTGGAAAAATTCGAGAGTCAGGTGCTCGAGCCGGCTCTGGTAATGGACGGCGGTTCCTGTGTGGAGCGAACAGTGTTCACAATCAGCATTCCTGCTACGAAAACGAAACTACAAAGAATGAATTTCCGCGTTCGTTAGTTGTATCGCCCACGCGTGATTCGAGCACGTGTAGAGACGCTGCGGTGGCTCCCGGCGTCTCAATGGGCGGTCGAGTTCCTCCTTTCCTCCTACGAACGTGGTGCGTGCCGGGTTGAGCCGGCATGCTAGGAGGCGCATTGTTCTTGGGCGGAACAATGCGTCTCCGATTTTTGTCAGATATTTTTCGCTCAACTCTGCGACGCTTGCGTGAAACAGGGCGACCGTGACAGAGTAGCGGTTTGCACCACTACTCTCGACGGCTGCTCTGGAATTTCCACGCCAATTCGCTCAGCGATCAGGCGCGCGAAAGACGTACCAGCGGCCAAGCGATCAACGATCTTACCCGATCGAATCCCACCGAGTGCTTCGAAGACTATCCTCACGAGGAAATCGGGAGAGCTTTTGCCGAACTCAAGAGCTTCCGCTATAACCCTGAACCGCTGGGTGCCGAATCCGCGCGCTACGCGGTCTGCACTTACTACAAATCCCGTGGCATCCACATGACTCCGGACAGGCTTATTCTGACCGCGAGCACGAGCGAGGCATACGCACTTCTCTTTAAATTGCTGTGCGACCCCGGCGACGAAATCCTCGTGCCTACCCCCTCCTATCCGCTCTTCGAATTTCTTGCGGATTTGGAGTCAGTACGCAGCAAAAGCTATCAAATGGAGTTTGACGGAGCGTGGTACCTGGACTTCAATCGGCTGCATAATCAGATAACCGATCGCACCCGCGCCCTCGTCGTCGTGAATCCCAACAATCCCACGGGCTCTTTTCTAAAGCAAAACGAATTTGAAGTGCTCTTGAACGTCGCTGGAAAGCAGCGGATGCCGATCATCTCCGACGAAGTGTTCCTCGATTATGGATTCGGCGCTGATTCGGATCGAGTGACCACTTTCATCGAGAGTGATGCGGTCCTGAGCTTCTCTTTGAATGGCTTGTCAAAAGCCGCCGGCATGCCGCAAATGAAACTTGGTTGGATTGCTATCAACGGACCAGTTGAGGAACGAGCCCGGGCGCGCGAACGGCTGGAACTGATCGCCGATACGTATCTTTCGGTTGGCACACCGGTGCAGTATGCGTTGCCGCGCTTATTTGAGATTGGCGAAAAAATACGGCGGTCAATCGCGGGCCGCACGCGCACAAATCTGTCGAAGCTGTATCAAATTCTGCAAGACAGCGCCGCCCAGGTCTTAAGATGCGAAGGAGGTTGGTCGGCTATAGTGCGCCTTCCCGCGACCCAATCGGAAGAATCATGGACGTTGCGGCTGTTAAACGAATGCGGAGTCTTGGTACAGCCCGGATATTTTTTTGATATGGCCTCTGAGCCCTACATTGTTGTCAGCCTGATTACCGCGCCAGAAGAGTTTGAGCAAGGAATCGCACAAATTCATAATCTTGCCATGTCGCACTAGATGCAAAACGTCACTAACTCAGCCGCCGAGCTTTTAACTAAGCTTCGCCTGTCTTCGATGGACTTGCGATTTGTTGCTGCTTACGCCCTCGTACTAATTGCCGCCGCATTGCTAACTCCTCTGCGAGTGCCTGAGGTGCTCTCGCTTGGCTGGTCGGTACATTTCAGTTGGTCAGGATTCTGGACTTGGATATCGAGAGCGCTCGATCCCTCACCATTGGCCTATCTGATTCAGCTTCCTTTTGTGCTTGCGTTCGGAGCCTCTCGCTTGGGCCCGCGCATACCTGGCATCCTGTTCGCCGCGGTCTCTTGTGTTCTGTTTCTGCGCTTGGCGCAACGCGCCGCAGTCAAACGCCATTATGAGGCGCTTTTGCTGTTTATGCTGCTTCCCGTTCAGTTACTGGCGGTAATGGCATCGACCCAATACGAGATGGCAACGGTTTTTGTGTTGTTTACTACGTTGGCCTTCTTCGATTTGGTCGCGCAGCCTAGTTATAAAACAGGGGCAATCTTCGCGATTGCGGTGACTATTTGTCTGTACACGGACCGTCACGCCGCGCTGCCTGCGGTTGGCGCTGTTTTGTTCCTACTTCGCTTTTCGGGGCGGCCGCGAGAGCGGCAAGCGGTCTGGTTTGCGCTGGCATCATGCCTCGCGGCGGCCACAATGTACTTTCCGTATTACGTATGGGCGCATAGAAAGGCCGATCCCTATTGGCTGGTGGAACCAGGATTGTCTGTCAGCAGATTTGCGAACGGAACCATTGTCGAATGGGCGCTTGCAGCCGCGGTTTTGATCATCCTTGCCGGAATCATCGGCGGCGCCGGCGTCTCATTTCGCCTTCCGATCTCGCAAGTCAAGCGTCGACTGATATTGTTTTGCCTGTTTGGCTCAGTGATAGTGACACTCGCGTTCATCGTTTCGAGCAGCCTATACATGCTTTATCCGTTGGCCACGCGTGATCTGCTGTATGCAGCGCCAAGCGCCGTCATTGTCTTTGTAATGACGGTGGATTGGCTTATGGAAAAAACCGCTCTGCGCATCCCGATTGCCGCCGTGGCCATAACTGTACTGGTGGTCTGTGCATTGACAGATATTGAATGGGTCACGTCGCCGAAAGAGAACATCGCTCTGGAATCTCGCTACATTGCTCCGGAGCTAACCGGCGACTCGTGCGTCATATTTGTTTCGTTGGGCTATTCCAGCACGCTGTTTCTCGTATTTCAGCCGCAGTTAGAGTCTCGTCAGTGTCAAGACTATTTCCACCACCGTATTGTGCTCGCCAATCACCCCTATGTCCGACCGGACCAACAAGCTGATGCGGAGGGATACTTCCGCGGCCTGAATTTCCGAGTTGCGAAACGCATTCGATCAGGCGGCGGGGAAATCGTTGTAGAGCAGAATAACTAATCTGGCTAATTGCCGGAATGCGTCAATGCGGCTTTCAGTTGGCGATACGCCGTTTCATTGAACGTGTCTTTCAAACGTTCTTGCGGCGGTTTGCTTCCGGAAAATACGTTCTCGCCACCTGTTGCATGGTTGTACAGATTTCGAGCCTCTGCATCATCCGGGTATTGCGTTACGAGTAGCCGAAGTCTTTTGGTCGCTTCGTCGTATTGATTATTCTTGAGCAGTGCCAGGCTCAGATTGAACAAGTAAGTGGCGTCGTTTTGATCCCCTTCAAGAGCGCGACGAAATTCGTCGATAGCAGCGGGTTGATTTAGCTCGTTTTCGGCAGCGCCAATATTGTTATAGACCTCACTGAGCGGAAACTGATTGGACACTTCGTGGAAATAACTGTTGGCAGCACCGAAATCCCCGGCGTGGAATGCCGCGAGGCCCATCTTAAATCGTGCTATTCCGTATCGCACATCGGCTGTCGGCACACGTTGCAACCAGGTAATCGCTTGGCGATAGTTCTTCTGCTTTAGTTCTAACCGTCCTAGTTCAAATGCAGGCCCGGCGAATTGGGGATCTAACTTATTCGCTTGTAGAAACCACTTTTCCTGCTGCTCCGGATTGGTCGACATCAAACCCCGAATATAACTCTCTTCCGCATCTAAGCGAATTAACTTAGCTGGAGCCATAAACTGATCGAGCGGCAGGTTCGCCGTCGGATCTACGTACTTCAGCGTTTGCCAGGCGAGATGTTCTTCAAGGCGGGTTAGGTCGGAAAGATTACCGGCCTCTGAAATTTCCGGTCCATCCCGCATTTTGCGTAAGTCGAGAAATTGAGCAGTAATGCGAACCGAACTATCTTTTAACTCCGCGTTAGCCGAAGGTAAGTTGATCTCATAGCTGCCATAACAGACTGTATCTACGTCGAGGCTCTGACCCAGCCGGATGATAGTTGCTTTTGTATATCCCGCATCGGGCCGCAATGACAGTTTGCGCAAACCTTCTGCACGAGCGTCACGATCCAGGGCAATCTGATTTGCCGCACTTAATTCCGAAATGAGGGTCTCGGCGATGCTCTCGCCTACCCAGTTGAGATCTGAATATTGTGAGTTGTTGTGAAACTGCAGAACCAGCAGAGTGGAGCACTCTGCGCCGCCAGCAAAAACAACGCTACAGACAAAAAAAAGGAGACGGCGCAAACGCACGTCTCCATGCTACCAAGCGGATAGTTTCCGCTAATTACATGCCGCTGGCGGGTGTGCTGGCGTCGCCAAAAACGATTTTCGTATTGGTGCCGCCTACGCGAATTTCTTGCAACTGATTATTGTTCGAGTACTGGATTTCAGTAGTGGCGAACTTCGTTGGGCTCGTTTCGGCCTTGGCAGGAACTTCGATTGACTTCTTGCCGTGCATCAAAACGGCTGTGTTGTTGTCTTTCAGTTCGACTTTGTAGTCACCGGCTTTAATCTGCTTGCCCGCTACGACTGAATCGTCTAGCAACGAAACCTTATAACTAACCCCAGCCGCACTCAGGATCATCATTCCGGCGGTAGCAAGCGTAAGTAATACTTTGTTCAACATAGACTCTCCTAGATGATTAGATGGATGAAAGTGCTTTTTGGTGCGATTTCACCGAGCAGCTTTTCTTCCGCTGTCTTCGCTTGTATATACGACCGATCGGCTATCGAATGTTACCGCGTCAAGGTAAAGGAATGTAAGTGGGCGATTAGTACAACTTAATTCATCCATTTGCGTCCGAAGTTTGACAGAAACGTAATAGTGTGCTGAAGAGCGGCTTGCTGCACATCGACGTCTGAACCCAGGCCGTCGATCCAATGCACATTTCGCTCGGCGCGAAACCAAGTGACTTGACGTTTTGCATATTGCCGTGTCTTGATCTGACATTCGGCAATGGCGGAATCTACCGAGAGTTTTCCGAAGATCACTTGCACGGCCTGTTTGTAGCCGAGCGACTGCATCGGTTTTGAATCCGGCGCATAGCCCAATTGCAGCAGTCGTCGCGTTTCTTCAATCAGTCCGTTAGCAAATAGCCCGGCCGTGCGGTCATTCAGGCGCGAATAGAGCAGCTTTCTATCAGGCGAAAGCCCGAGTTTGACCGCACCGATGCCCGAGAATGCCTGCCGAGGCGCACTTTGTGCCTGCGTCGTGGTTTCACCGCTCAATGACATGATTTCTATAGCGCGGATTAGCTTTGGTATGTCATTTGGATGGATGCGGGCGGCAGCAAGAGGATCATAGCGGCGAAGCATCCGATGCAGAGCATTCGCCCTGCGGCTTTCTATTTGCTGCAAGCGCTCTCTCAGTTGCCGGTCACGATTTGGAGCAGGCGACAGACCGTCCAATAGAGCACGCAAGTAAAAACCCGTACCGCCTGCGACGATCGGGATGTGAGCTCGCGCTTGGATTTCGCCCACTACTTGGCGCGCCATACGCGCGTAGCTTCCAGCCGAAAGTTCTTCGTCAGGACCGATCACGTCTAACAGATGATGCGGAATACCGCGCCTATGGTCAACGGGTGTCTTTGCGGAGCCGATGTCAAGACCTTTATAGACCTGAATCGAGTCGCAGTTTACGATTTCGCCGGAAAGGTTTTCGGCCAAGCTCAACGCCAACTCACTTTTGCCGGAACCAGTTGGGCCGAGTACCACAACCAGGGGGGAATAATCGGCGGAAATCGGTTGGGTCATTAAAAAGGGGAACGGTGTCTGGACCGCCTGCATCTCGCCTTCGAGGCTGCAGTTAGGGCTATACTAAGGGCAACAACTCTGTCAAGAGTTGAACGCTAATTCCATCCAAAAGCGGTCGAATGTCTCACCTTCAATCTAATCTTTTGCGCACAGTCTGTGCATTCGTCGTGCTCCCGCTGGGCTTGACTCAAGCATCGTGGTGCGCTGGTCAGACACCGGTTGCCAATCCCAACGCGAAGCCGCCCCTTCCCCCTGCCATTAAGCAGCCGCCTTCATTAAAAGCTGAGGCGTATTACCACTTCTCACTAGGGCATTTGTATGAGGAACTCGCAGCCGCAAATGGCAATCGTGGCGATTATCTGAATAAAGCGATCGACAATTTCCGGCTTGCGATGAAGGAAGATCCCAACGGGGCTTCTTTTCTGGTGGAGGATATCGCCGAACTGTATCGCGCCGCGGGACGTATTCGCGAAGCCGTGGAAGAAGCGCAGGATGCGCTGAAGACAAATCCAGACGACCTGAACGCGCGCCGCGTCCTTGCCCATATCTACACGCAAGAGATCGGCGATGCTCAGGCAAATCGGATCGACGAAAACATGGTCCGTAAGGCGATTGAACAGTACAAGATCGTCACCGACAAAGATCCGAAAGATGTCGAGAGCCTGGTGATGCTGGGGCGTCTAGATCGCGTGCTGAGCAACTCGGTGGACGCCGAAGCTGCGTTTAAGAAAGCGATAGCGGTAGAACCTGATAACGAAGATGCGGTTACCGGCCTTGCCAGTGTTTATTCGGATCGCGGTGATGCGCGCTCCGCGTCCGAGTTGCTAGACAAGCTCACGAAAAAGAACCCTTCGGCGCACGCGTATCTGAGTCTCGCGAGCAACTACGAGCAGATGAAAGAGTACGGACTTGCCGCCGATGCGCTGAAGAAAGCGATCGATCTCGATCCTACTCATGTCGAATGGAACGCTCAGTTGGCGGATTATCAAGCTTTGGCGGGACGTTATGACGAGGCGCTGCAAACCTATCAAGAATTGGCAAAAGACACGCCTCAAGATGCCACAGCATATCGCGGCATGGCGCAAATCTATACGCAGCAGCGGAAGTTCGACCTCGCTCACCAGATGCTCGATAAGGCAAAACAGATTGAGCCGGACAACGTAGAGGCGAAGTATGACGAAGTCCAGCTTTTAGAGCAGGAAGGGAAAACTCCCGAAGCGATCACAGCCTTGAATGAACTGCTAGATGCCACTTCGCGGCGAAACTACGATGCCGCGCAACGCGACGTGCGCGGGCGGATGATCGAAAAGCTGGGAGCGCTGTACGAGAAGAACAATCAATACGACAAAGCCGTAGATACATTCCGGCAACTGGCGGTTCTGGATCCGGACAAAGGCGCGCGCTCGGAAGCATTGATCGTCGACGCATATCGGACCGCTAAGAACTATCCAAAAGCTGACGAGGAGAGCGAGGCGGCTGCCAAGAAATATTCGAACGATCGCACATTGCACGAGGTGCGCGCTCAATTACTGACCGATGAAGGCAAGACAGACCAGGCCGTTGCCGAATTGAAAAAGCTGTTAGATGGCAAGAACGATCGCGAGACGTATCTGGCGATTGCAGATGTCTATCAGAAGGCCAAGAACTACGGGGAAGCTGCGAAGGCGCTGCATGAAGCCGACAAGCTTTCGACAACAAAGGACGATAAGGCCGCTGTTTACTTCCAACGAGGAGCGCTGTACGAGCGGCAGAAGAAGTATTCGGAGTCCGAGAAGGCGTTCCGCGCAGTCCTCGACAACGCGAATGAGAAGAATCCCATTTACGCGTCTACGCTGAACTATCTGGGTTACATGTTTGCGGATCAGAACACCCGGTTGCAAGAGGCACAGGATTTAGTCAAGAAAGCGTTGGACCTGGAGCCAAACAATTACGCGTTCCTCGACAGCATGGGTTGGGTTTACTATCGCCTTAACAAGCTGGATGACGCGGAGCAGGAACTCACGCATTCCATTCAAATCGAATCCAAAGATCCGACGATTCACGATCATCTGGGTGATGTTTACTTCAAGGAAGGCAAGCTAAAGGAGGCGATAGCTCAGTGGCAATCTTCTTTGCAGGAAGCAACCGGTGGCGCGGCTTCCGAAATGGAGCCGGAAGATATCGCGAAGGTGCAGAAGAAGCTGGATAATGCGCGAGTGAAACTGGCCAAAGAAGAAGGGCCGAAGCAGAATAACCGGTAAGAATCAGATCTTCAGCAGTGCCCGCAAGCGCTTGGTCTGGATGCGGCTAACCGGAATTTCGGTCTGCTTTTTATCATCCATTTTTAGCTGAAAACTCGATTTAAACCAGGGAATTACTTCTCGAATCCGGTTGATATTGACTAGGAATGAGCGGTGGACCCGCCAAAACAGGTTCGGATCGAGATTCGATTGCAGTTCCTCTATCGTTCGATAGTTGGAGTGTCCCTCGAACTGCGTGGTCACAACGGTGATTAAACCATCGTTGATGGTCGCGTAGATCATGTCTTGCGCATCCACGATCAGGTTCCGATTATTGTTTTTGACCAGCAACTTGGTCCGTTGAATCGCCGGGCCCAGCGCTTCGTCCTTGGTCTGTTCGGACGCCGGCTGCCGCTCTTCCATCACTCGCTTGGCGCGAGCGACCGTTTCGGCCAGGCGTTCCTTTTCTATAGGCTTTAACAGATAATCGAGCGCCTCGAGCCGGAAGGCTTCAATCGCGTAATGATCAAACGCTGTAGTCAGAACGACATACGGTTGGACGCCGCCACGCTGACGCAAGCGATTGATTACACCAAGCCCGTCAAGGCCAGGCATTTGTACGTCTAAAAAAACGAGATCGGGCTCAAGTTGTTGGATACGGTCAACCGCTTCAAGGCCGTTGGCCGCCGTTTCGAGGATCTCGACGCCCGGTAAGTCCTTGAGTAAGTAGGACAACTCCTCACGGGCCAACTGCTCGTCGTCCGCAATGAGTGTCGTAACGGTCCCGTAAGCCCCGTGCGACATCGAATGCTAGTATAGCGCGTAGGGTTGGGGGGCAGCCCCGCCGCTCCGGGCTTTTAAATGTCTGCTTGCGGGGCAGTTTACCTCTGAAGTTTTCAAAGGCGTCCGATGATAGCCCCGATTTGTATCCGGAGCACGATATCTTCATCCAATGGATGGAGCTGAGAAGGCTTCGCTGGATGCAGGGTGAGGATTACTCGCCTTGGACTCGAGTACTACGACTAAGACGGCGGCGGGCCTGAGCCGTCATATAGACAAGGTGACGCATGTCCCAAGTTGTGTCTGGCGCTACTCGGAGCGCCAAGAAGAAAATCAGAGACGCCGCCGACGATAATTCGTTGAAACGAATCCTAGTGATCGGTGGAACGCAGTTCATTGGCCGTTTCCTAGTCACGGAGTTGCTACATCGAGGACACGAAGTTCACATCCTCCACCGAAAGTCCCGCCATCCGTTCAGCAAACGTGTTCACAATCTGATCGCCGACCGCAACGACGCGTCGGCGGTACGGAAAGCCGTTGGGGCAATCCGCTTCGACGCGGTGTACGACAACGTCTACGATTGGGAACACGGCACGACTGCTTCGCAGGTAGAAGCCACCGCCCAAATCTTCGATGGCAAAGTGGGACGTTACGTTTTCATGTCGAGCGTTGCCGCATATGGCGACGGATTAAATCACCATGAAGGCGATGCGTTAGCTCCCGACGATCACTCCAACCCCTATTCGCGAAACAAAGCCATGAGCGAACGCGCTTTGTTTCGAATGCATCAGCGGACCGGTTTTCCAGTAGTCACGCTTCGACCGCCGTTCGTGTACGGCCCGGAAAATCCGTATTATCGTGAAGCTTTCTTCTGGGACCGTTTTCGCGTTAACCGCGCCGTCATTCTGCCGAGCGAAGGACATCGCTTGATGCAGTTCGTCTACGTCAAAGATTTGGTTGAATTGGCGGTGAAGGCCGTAGAATTACGGAACGCGGCGGGCCACGCCTTCAACACGGCGAATCCGAGAGCAATTACGCAGCACGAGTTGCTGTTAGATCTCGCGAGAGTAGCGGGTGTGAAAGAACCGCATCTTGTCTCGATTCCGAGAGATTTAATTCATCGCGCCGGCGGACAGGCCGTTGGCGAAAAGCTCTATTTTGGCTACTATTTCGACGTGCCGGCGATTACTCAGATCGTCACAAAAGCACAGCGGATGCTGGCATTCAAACCAACCGATTTTGAAGTTGGATTGAAGGCGACTTACCGTCATTACCTAAAGCAGCGTAATTTCCGGAAGCCGGACTATACGTTCGAAGACGAACTGCTGGGCCGATTTTCTAATTTAGTTCCGGCTCCCAGATCGGCATAGCCGACGCTCGATCGGGAGCAGTTTTAACAAATCTGCCACTCTCGGCAACTGATTATAGAATCATTAAATTCCTAACATTGATGTTAGGTAATGCCCCAGAAGAAGTCCAACCAATATGAAACATGTATTGCTTTCGCTCTCGTTGTTTACGAGCGTTCTACTGATTCCGGCCTCCGGGCAGGTGGGGCAGGACTTAAAAAACGCCGGGCAGAACACGACGGATGCAGCTAAAACCGGAGCGAAAAAGACCGGCCACGCGATAAAGAAGGGCGCAACGAAATCGACGGATGCAGTTGATAAAGGCGCGACCAAATCGACAAATGCAGTGAGGAAGGGCGTCCATAAGACGGCGACCGCTGTCTCCGATAAAACCAGCACGAACCCGTAAGTAAGCCGCTTCGCAAGCGCAACTTAGGCGCGGAGGGGAGTTCTTATTTAGATAAAGGGCAGTTCCAGTCTTCAGGCTGCCTTTAAATGACTCCTTTCCGCGCCTTCCATCGCCAAAACTTCGCATCGGAGTTTGCGATTTCGTAGTTGTTGGTGTTCGATGCGCGTTTTTTGAAGTTCGATCGTGTTGGCGCAGTGCTCGTGACGCCGATTTTCGCGTTTTCACGACGGACCTCCTGAGCTTGCGCGCGTAATTCTTTCGCTTCGCGGGCTTGCTGCGAAACAAAGCCAATCTCGGCTTTCTTCAAGTCTGTCTGGAACTTACGCAACTCGGCGGCATAACGCTGGTAAGCGCGGTCGTGACTCGCCTGATAGCGAATATAGAGATCGAGATTCTTACGCGCTTTCGCGGCACGATCTTCCTCTTCCATATCAATTATTTCGATGCATTGATCCTGCAACTCAACCGCGCGACGTGAGCGCCACAGCGATTGCGCCATCTTGAGGATGAGCTGCACTTCGCTGGGGGAGGCGGCCTGATGGTCCGTTACCAAGTTGGCAAACATCTCATCAAATTCTTCCCGGTCAGACTCGCTCAGAAACATGAAATTGAAACTGCCACTAAGACCGTGCGTGGTGGCGTTTTGGGAAACGACTTCTCTGCCCGCAGCGCTTGCGGGTCCGGTGGAGTGCTGGGCATTCTGACGATTCGCTTGGATTTGTTTATCTGTTGCCATGGATGGTTCCTTTCGAAAAAGAAACGCCGGCGAGGAGACCTCAACCGGCGTCAGGATTTTTCAACTTGTCTTATTCCTAGTGTCGCATGCGCTTGCAAGCGAATTCCGGTAAGTGGTTGAATCAAAATGCGATGTTGCTTGTGACTGGCGCAGAGAGTGGTGTAAATTCGCGCAGCACGATCTCAAGGCGCCCGCTCCATACCTCGCCCAGTCAACATGAGACCTGAACTGTCTCAACGTAGTATCGCGTCTCGGCGCAAATCGGAAACTTAAGAATCCTCATCGGTGTCCGAAGTAGCAGCGGAGAATCTAGAAGCGCCAAAATCGAATCGTCTGACGGAAGCAAATCGGTGCTGTCACTATGGACGCTCTTAATTGTTTTAGGGCTTGGCAAAGCCAATGACGACGTCTCGATTCGTCAGCAGGAGATCACGTTGGCGAGTGCCTTGAGAAAGGCTGATAGAGCTACGCTTCTCAGAGTCACTGAGTCACAATTGCACGTCCACCTAGAGTGCGTATCAGCGGAGAAATCATTCAGCGCCGACCTAAATCGCGAAAGTTGGATTGACACTGTCACCCAGATTCGAGTCGCTACCTACGAAGCAAAAATAGCTGATATCCATTTGGCCGTAGCCAGAATCCCAGCCAAAGCCACGCCTAATGGCAGCGGCTCGGCGACTTTACGCATTGATGAAACCATCAACATTTTCACGTCAAGTGGCAACAAAATTGAGAAACGTCTTTCAGCCTGGGATACATGGGTCAAGCGCGACGATACCTGGAAGTTGCTAAATCGAATTTACGGGCCACGCACCTGCGATGATGGTCCGCGTCTACAGTTCCCGTGATACGGCAGCAGAATCTCTGTTCTTCGGTACTGGTTTGTTTTTCGGAGAGAGACTGGCTACGATTTCGTGAATAGCGGTCTGGCATTATCTGACACCACATCGCGATCTCAGGCCTGTTTATCGCGCAACGAGGGGATTACAATAATGCCGTCGTTCGACTGTTTGCAAAACGAGGGGTCCTATTGGATGCATACGCCGTATTGCGTTGTCCTTGCGACTACTTTACTGCTGTCGAGTGTGGCGGGTCATGCGGATAACGGTGCTCGATTGACAGGAACGGTTGAAGATCCGACTTCAACGCCGATTGCGGGCGCATCGGTGACTCTAGTGTCTGTTGATGCAATGTTTAAGACAGATACGTTGCCGGACGGCTCTTTTGCATTCGATGACATATCGCCGGGGGCGTACGAACTCAAGGTCGAAATTCTCGGATGGTTTCGCGAGAAACTCTCGCTCGACATTCATGAAAACACTGCTCCGGTTCCGCTTGTGATTCGCCCCAAAATCTGTATGGGGACATCAGAAAGGGTCTGCGGACCAGATTTCCCGGTGACCTATGGTCCGCCAGGTACTGCGAATTCGCATCTCAAGGGGGTCGTATATCATGTCGGCGGCCCTCAGCCCATCGCAGATGCAGATATCACTATCCAGCGGATCGATCATATTCGGCCGCCCCTCCGGTCCCGCTCCGACCGAACCGGAAGCTTCAGTTTCGAAGATGTCCCCGCCGGTGTCTACGATCTAAAAGTCGCCAAGCGTGGATACCAACCGGTAGAGGTCAAGCGATTGATAAAGCCGCGTGGACACGATGTGTTCATTCAGGCCTCGATCCTTGAGAGGGGCATTGTCATAGTCGAGCAATAACAGACCGATGAGATAACTCGTTCCTGCGTAGGCTTTTGATCGCTCAGTTCAAGACGGGACGCATGTCGCTTCTAATCGTCGCGTTGAAGTTGCCGCACGAAGCCATTGTCAGCCAGGCCTCGCAGCGGGTCCATTCGAACTATATCGCCTGGGTTGAGCGGACCCGCAGACGCATGGAGATCGTGAAAGCTGGTATGAGCCGAAACGAACTCCTACTCGTCTTCAAATAGAAGGCGGTTTAGCGACTGCCGTTGCATCGGACCTTCATCAGCCACGAAATGCCCCTATTTCAAAGTTGTGACCACGTATTTGAGATAGTTGAAAGAAATAACGGCTTCCGAGCGGCTTACGGCGGGGATAGAACTCTGGCCGGCCCGACCTAGAGGTGCGCTCTGCCGGCTCTTATCATATGAGTCAGCCGATGGATAGCAGGATCGTAAGCCGAGAACTTTGGAAAGGTGTTCGACCTCTGCTCAAAGCAGCTGGCTGGACTTCGTTTACCAGTCGTACAGCGCGGCGGTTTTGTGATCAGCGGATCGACGTGATTAGCTTCCAATCTTTTAACACCTATCTCGCCAAGCGGATTGGCAGTACAACCTACTCTTTTGGCGTCAGGCTCGGTTGCTTCTTCAGGTTCATACCGGAAGGTACACCTATAAAAATGCGCGACGGTCTGCCGATGCCCGAAGAGTATCATTGCCATCTTCGCTACACTATCCGCAAAAGGTTTCCCCAACCCGAGTGCGCCAGAACCGACGTGTTTTACGTTGATCCTGATGGTAAGTATCTCCCACTTGTGGTTGACGGCGTTCGAGAAGGTCTTACCACCGAAGGCTTTGAGTGGTTTCTGCGCTTCAGTGACATGCGCGAGGTGTTACGAACGGTCCAGGAGGACTTCCAAAGCGTCCACAATGGCACTTGGGGGTTTGGAGCTAATCCCAGTCCAGTACGCTACTTGATTCGAGGATATGTGGCGCTGTCTCTCGGACGCGCCGATCTTGCGATCAATGACCTAATCCAAGCCGCGTCTTCCCCGGCATTGGAGCGAATGCATGCCCAAATCAGAACAGATTTGTCCCGCATAGCGCATAATTAGCTGTCTGTCTGTTTTAGAGTCTAATTTCGTCTCGTAACGCGGACTAAATACCGCTGAAGAAATCCCCCGCCATTTATCTTTGAAGCTCACACCCCGCCCAAAGCGATTCCATGTCGCGCCAATACTGCCGCATTCCGGCGTGCATCGGGAAAAGCGAAAACAGAAAGTTCTCATGTAGAAGCAGACCATCGGGCTGCGCAGCAACGGAGTCCGCGATCTTTGGCCCGAAGCCAAGCAGCGTCTTCAGCCCTATGAGATGATTCACCCTCATTCCCAGATAAATGACCACGAGATCGGGATATCCTGACAGATCGACGGTACGGCGCTCGACTAAGCGTGGCATATGGCCTTGTACCGGCTCATTTTGTCATAGGGGTGTTTTATCAACCATGGGGCCGGCTGTTCTAAACGTCGTCACGCTCGCTTATAAGCGGCGTGATGTGGCCGCTTCTCCTGATCTCATGCAACCGTGTTTATCGAGCACGAACGCAGTTTGCCCGCGCCTAGTTGTAGGGCAGCAAGCAGTCAATGCCCAAACGTGAATAAATTTGCTGCATTTCCTCGGCGGTGATCAGTGGCAACTGAATTTGTTTACTGTCGTTCTCAAGAAGGTTGATTTCTGTTGCCCTGTTTTCCAGTTGCTTCAGGAAATCGGGATTCTGCAACTGATTGGTATCCAGCTTCTCTATCGCGTAAGCGCGATAGCGATGCGGATAAATATTACTCATACCAAACCTGCCATCGAAACTCACCGGACTCGTGCGGATGCCATAAAAATCCTCCGGCGCCGTATCCGCCACCAGCGCGAGGGTCACATCCGGCAGCGGCACGGGTTGTCGCCCGCGGGAGGCGCCCACTGAGGTTGAGTAGTTCCGCACTCCGATAACGATACCCTTCAAGGAAGCCGGTCCGTACCTCAAGACTACATTCACTTGGCCTCCTCCATGAGCGAGATCTAGTTCTTGGCCGACAACCTCTTTGTTGTCGAACAGAACTGAGCTTTCATAGGCCCTCGGCGCAGCTCCCGAGACAAAAAAGTCGTACTTGCCAGGCGGGAGATCCTGGAGCTTAAAGGTCCCGTCCTCGCCAACTGGACTGGTAAACAAGCCACTGAGCATGATCGCCCTTTCCGCTCCATGCAAGGTAATTCGGAGGTCTTTCAGGCTCAGTGCGGCGATGCCCGGTTGTAGATTGTTTTCGATGGTCACGGTCCCTTGAATAGAGCTGTGTGAAATTGCAAGCTGCACTTTATTCACGTCGCTCTGCTTCACTTCCAGGTCTTGACGGGCAAGCAGTTTCATCGGTCCGTTTGTAGACAAAAGGCAAACCGTATAGCTGCCGGGAGCAACACCCGAATAGTCGAAACTATTATCTTTGGCAATCATTGATATGTCCTGCAGGCCGCGAGAGATGAACCCGCCATCGGCTGGACTTAACATCAAACGGACGTTGTCCGTTGTGCCGTCCGGCAGCGCGCCCGAGATCCTGCCGCGAATATGATAGGTTGCCGCGGTCTGTAAAGCTATGTCTATTCCAGTGAGTTCCTGGCCTGACTTAATGCTGAGGGCTGTCGCGTTGTCAAGGCTCACAGCACTCGGATAATACGTTCGTACGGTGCGGACGTCGCGCTTTTCCGACTTAACCGGAGTATTGTTAGCTGCTGCCCTGCCGACTGGCTGCACCACCAGGTCATATTTACCGGGACGAACATTTCGGATTCGATATTGGCCGAAATTGTCCGTTGCCGCGCTATTCTGACCATACGTTCGAAGGGTGCCGCGATACCAATCCAACCGCAAGAGCTGCACCAATGCATTCACCACCGGGCCGCCGTTCTGATCAACAACGCGTCCGGCGATCACGCCAAGCGGCGTAAGACCGATCTGGACATCAGTCATTTGCTGGCCCGGACGCAGTCTAACGACGTCTCCCGCCGGCATCGCAAAAGTTGCACGGTATGCCGTATCCGCATAGCCGCTGCGAGTAACTATGAGGCTGTAATAACCCGGTTCGATGTTTTCGAATTTGTATGTCCCATCGGCCTCCGATGTCGCCAAGTAACTTTTTGATTCTCCGGAAGGCGAGCGCAACTGAAGACGGAGAGTAGCCTGGCCAACCGGTTCACCTGTAGAGGAATCAGTCACACGGCCCTGCACCAGGCAGGGTTTGACGTCATCAGGCGAGCTTTGCCGCGTTCCGGAGGTGAGAGTCTGGCCTATCAGACTGCTCGCCACCAGAAACAAAACAACGAGAAAAGATGTCACTTTGTCCTCCGTTGCCTTTGACGCCTGGGCCGCCGGATGCGTGCACATTTAATAACTGGCGCCCATTGTTACAGACGGGATTATAGCCCCGAATAGGAGCGTCTTGAGATCGAGCCTGGTGATCTGGATGTATGGACTAATCGGACACAACTTCAGATTGGCCGTGATCCACCCTGCATACGAGTAGGATACGACTTGGAAAAGTACACCATGGACTCGAACCTTCGCCTAGCCTGGACTCAAATCGTGACGGCCGACGACTACGACGAGCATATGGCTGCGGTAGGCCAAGCCCAAGCCGCCGCAGCGCTCACGGCGGAATTAATTCAGAAGGCCGCACTACACGAAGGCAGCCGGCTGGTAATCGTAGGAGCGGGGACTGGACACATGTTTGACTTCTTAAATATTGACTTATTTCGACCATTCCATTTAATCTGCACGGATTTAAATCCCACGTTCCTCGCACGATTGAGGGCGAGATTGCTAAGCCGCGGTTTTGGGGCGCAGATCGCCGCGGACGATCTGGAGCATACATCGCTTCTGCCGCATCCGGACTTCTTGCTCGCGACACTGTTGCTGGAGCACATTGATTGGCGCAAGGGCATTGAAGCCATCACCGCACTTCGGCCAGCGGCTTGCGGCATCATCATTCAAGAGAACCCTCCTGGAATGACGACGGCCATAACGCCAGGGAGGCGCATTCCGCCGTCAATGGCTGCTGCCGCTAAGATCGCGCAACCGAAGCTGGTTCCGCAGGATGAAATGCTGAGAGCATTGGAGACGCGAGGATATCATCGCGTATTCAGCAACTACGAGGAGGTAGCGGACGCGAAGCAGCTCGTTTCAACGCTACTTGTTGCTTAATTCTGGAGAGTCAATGAATACCACGAGACGAAGCTTCCATTTCGGCTTGGGCATGACCGGCCTATATGGCCTTGATTCAGCCAATTCGATGGACGCGCAGACCTCCGGTCAGGTATGAAAACAAACTAACAGCCGAGTTCTTCACACTATTTCTTTAAAGGCGCGACGTTTGAAAACATCTTTTTGACAAGCCTGCGCGTTTTTAAATGGCTCGACCAAACGCTGTCCTGAGTTGTCGCCGCTTAGGCGATCACTCCGACGATAGAGGCCCGGCTTGACGGAGTCGTGTTCGGCAAGGTCGGACTTCAGGGGGAACTCTTCTCGCCAGTCCACCTCAAGTAGAACAGTCGCCGGGACATTTCCGCTGCGACATTTTCGAGGGCAAAACGTAGACACGCCAAGCTGATCGTGCTCATCCTACGCTGTAGATGCTTCAGGCGATGCGGTCAGACATCTCGGGGAAATTGCCAAACAGAAGAATCGAACGAAAGGAGATAACTATGCCAGTTCAAGAAAGAGAATCACAAGCAACGAGTATGAAAGCGTCAAATCCCGACATCGAGCGGATTTATCACGAGTGGGACGAAGCACTTTCAAATAACGATGCGGAGGCATTAGCGAAGCTGTATGCTCCAGACGTTGAATTTGAGAGCCCCTTGGTACCGCACCTGATGGGCGGAGAAACGGGTATCATTCGCGGCCGGTCAAACCTTAAGAAACTCTTTGACATTCTCGCCACACGTAAACCCAAGCTTCGCCAGTTTCATCGAGAGGGGTATTTGACAGATGGGCGGAAGGTGATGTGGGAATATCCGCAGCAAACGCCGAAGGGCCAGCAAATGGATTTCGTCGAGGTAATGGAAATCGAGAACGGTCTGATTCAGAAGCATCGGGTTTATTGGGGCTGGGTCGGATTCAATGTTCTGAAGAACGATCAGTATCGTCAGTGAGCGGGCATTAGGCGGCCTGCTCCCGCACATCGAGCATCGCCCGCCAGACAGCGGTCCATCTGCCATCTTGATCGCGGAACACCCACAGATCTCTGCCGCTTGCGCGATACCGTTCACCAGAACGTTCGTAGATCATGTCGTATCGGAAGGTAACGACGGCGGTATCGCCAATCACGTCAGCTTCGTAGTCGTGATCCTGAAAATCGTGAACTCGGGCGTTCTCGCAAAAATCTCGGAAGCCGGCGAGAAACTGTTCGCGACCCTGCGTCCGCCCGGTGAAACCTGGAAAAACCATCATTATGCCCTGGTCGAGCGCCGGTGCGAGCGCTTCCACGTTGCCATCGAGCCAAGCACGGTTGATTCTTTGCATTACTGAGCTGACCGCTTCCTGTCTGGATATTTGCATCAGTTAGATAGTCCGCCTTGTTGTAATCCAACCTTAGTTAAATCGTTTGATGTCGTCACAATGACGATTGCTATCTCAAAATGAAGTGTGGCGGCAGAACAAACTCATGAAGCGTCGCGCGCTTTTATCGAATTAGGATCCGCAACCTTAGGCCTCGCCATACTGGCGCGGCTGGCAAGCCGGTGGGGATTCTCAGCAATTCCTCTTTATCTGCTCGGGGGACTTGCGTTCGGCAAGGGAGGACTGCTTCCGCTTGGTTTTAGCGAAGGGTTCACTCATATCGGAGCGGAGATCGGCGTCCTCCTCTTACTTTTCATGTTGGGGCTTGAATATACGGGCGAGGAATTACGGAACAATTTGCGTGTGGGCCTTCCCGCCGGGGGCGCGGATTTTCTGCTCAATTTTACGCCTGGCTTCGTGGCGGGATTATTTCTTCACTGGCCGACGATGGCGGCGCTTTTACTTGGGGGCGTGACGTGGATTTCTTCGTCCGGCATTATTGCGAAGGTGCTGGCTGAATTGAATCGTCTAAACAGCCCTGAAACTCCTGCCGTGCTTGCAGTTTTAGTTTTGGAGGATTTGGCGATGGCTGTCTATCTTCCGCTTGTCGCGGTATTGATCACCGGAGGCGATCCGGGCAGTCTCGCCATGTCCATTGGAATCGCGGTCGCGAGCGTAGCGATTGTTCTGTTCATCGCACTTCGCTACAGCACCGCGATCAGCAGTAAAGTGACCCATGAGTCGGATGAAGTAGTTCTATTAACCGCTTTTGGCGCAGTGTTGCTCGTCGGCGGTCTCGCCGAGCGATTGCAGGTATCGTCGGCGGTGGGCGCGTTTCTCGTGGGTGTCGCCGTTTCAGGTCCGATTGCTGAACGAGCGCATCGCATATTCGCTCCGCTGCGCGATCTGTTTGCGGCGATTTTCTTTTTCTTTTTTGGACTGCAGATCGATCCAGCCACGCTGGTTTCCGCAGCGCCGACGGCAATCACGCTGGGCGTGGTGACGGCGGCCACAAAGATCATCACCGGTTATTGGGCGGCTGCGCGGGCCGGTATTGATGTCAGAGGCCGAAGAAGAGCCGGCATGGCGCTGGTGGCACGCGGGGAATTTTCTATAGTAATCGCCGGGTTGGGGGCTGCGATAGAACCGCGCCTGCTTCCGATCGCAGCGGCTTATGTATTGTTCCTTGCCATACTTGGGCCGGTTTTGCCGCGCCTCGCGAAATAGAAAGGCTTTTGTCGTAAGAATTCAGGTGAGTCCGTGAGTTATTTTACTTAGTCGCCCAAAGTAGCAATTGAACCATAACTTCATCTACTGTTTTGACTAATCCGAGCTTCGCCGAGGGGCGCGGTAGATCGAAGTCGCTGAGGCGTAGGGTCGCGTCGCCGTCCAACTGAAACTCGTTATCCCGTTTAGGCGACCATCCCATGTTGAGTTTTACTTCGCGCGTTATTCCGCGGATCTGCAAGGTTCCGTTGACTACAAATCCCCGTAACTCCTTAGCGCGGATGCAGGTAGAAGCGTAGCGGATTTCGGGATGAAGGTTGGCGGCAAGAGCTTCTTCGCGCGCAAAGCCGGTGATCGCACGCCTTTCTCTCTCACTAATCCGGATGTCCCGGCACACCACGCTTGAGGCGTCGACTGTGAGGACGATCTGCGAGGCCGCAGGATTGTCGGCAACGAAACAGATTTGTCCACTGAAATTTTCAAAGGAGAGTATGTGCTTCTTTTTGCGGCCAAGCAGACCACTCTTCAGCACCTCGACCGCAACCGTTGAATCCTTTGAAGGGGAGATGACGTAAACATTGGGCTCCGGCATGATGCTGTGAGATCAAAATTGAGACGCGTACAACCTTCTATAAGTTCAGTTCACCTCTTCGACGGCTTTCGATTGCGTTAAATCAAACGGATAGTTTTTACGATCCACCTGGATAACTCGATTAGCCAACGGCAAGGAGCTATAGGGTGGCGTTTCACATTTTCGGACATTGTGGCTCAGAAATGATATCAAGAAAAAGTCATTTGTCGTACATGACGTAAACTTGGCAGTCATTTTGCACCAACCGGCCTATCGCGCTGTAAGGTCCTCCCAGGAGCGGGAACACTTCAAACAAGTAGCAGTGAACCGCAATTACGGCGCGTGAGGAACCAATATGACAACTATACGAAGCACATGGACCAGACCTGGTCCGCCATTGACCGGCCTTTTACCGGCGATTGAGTGGTCAGGCTCGGCTCAAATGCCTATTCCACGCGGTACGCTTATGGCTCAAAACGACGCGACAAACTTGTACGTCGGACTTGATTTGACGGCCGAAACAGGCGCCGCGAACCCCAATGACTATTTTTGGTTCATTGTGGACATTAACGACAACGGCGCCATCGATGCGAACAGGGACAAGATGTTTTCCGATTGGCCAGGGAGTCCGAACCGGCTTGGAATGTGGTACATGGCCGGTCCGGATACAACCTATCCAGCACCGAACAGCCAAGTGATTCCGTCCCAATTGCGAAGTGGTTTCGGACCCTCCATCAATTCGGCAACGAATCACCGGCAATGGCAGATCCATTTTGCGCTGTCCGATCTTGGAATTACTATTGATCCCACACAGCCCGCGCCGATTGTCCGCTTCGGCCTGCGAATTGGTACGCTGCCTTCCTTTGCCGCTGAAACGCCGACAAACCCGCTGGGCGATTTCACCAACTTCAACCAGATCATCCTCTCTACTTTGCCCGCAATTGCGCCTCCGGGCGGCAGTTCGGGGCCTGTTATAGCGGAAGTGGGGCTCATTGGCACGGGGCTTATCGGAGCCGATGGCTACTGCAATGTGACAATGCCGTACTATATTATGCCGCAAGAAGCGGCATTTAGCGGCACTCTGAACCTAATTGGCAATGTCGCGACATTGACGTCCTTATGGGCGGCCGGGGCGCGGAAATACCAAGTTATGCATCGGGTGGGCACCTCCGGCGCTTTTACTCCGATTCTGCAATCGTGGACGAATTACGAGATAGTGGGACCCATGGATGTGTGGCAGTCGTTTGGTCCAGACGCGGGCGGTTACTACACAATGGTGAATCCCGCACTTCCATACACCATTCAGAATCTGTTGTTCCAATGGACAACGTCCGCGGAGCCGGATGGTTTGCATCAATTCCAGATCAACTTTTTCACGGCCGCCAATGTTGCCGTTCCGACAACGCCTCAGACGCTGTCGCTTCATCTCGACAATCAGCCAGCAACGGTCAACCTGATCAACGTGCTACATAGCGGCGCTCCCGTGTCGCCTTGCGCAATCGTCAATTTGAGCTCTGTTACAGACGGTGTGCAGATTGTGTATGAAGCGTATGATCCCGAAGGCGATCTTTACAGCTTGGAGGTGTCTGCCGAATATGGAGACGGCGTTTCCACGGCGATTTACGCCGATAACTACAGCGCTCATGCAAGCCCCAGTCACATTTGGCAGGGCGTCACGAGCGATACTCGGCCGGCACCCCCCGCTGTTTGGGTACCACCCTATACTTGCGCCTATTTGTTCCGAATCTCGGCCTGGACCCGCACCACAAATGGATATCAGTTCCCCGTCAACTGGAGCACGGATTTCCAAACTGTGACGCTTATTAAACCGGGTCTAGTCCTCAAACCTGTGCCGCTGTCCGGGCCGCCGCTGCTTGTGGCAAGCGGGTTTGAAAAATTACCCGAAACCGGCGCTACCTTGCGTCAGCCGGTGAAGGCGACGGTTCTGCCTAAGCAGTAGAGCCGTGGATTGTGCTCCACCTTTCAGCGTTTACATCTCGACGTTGAACGGGTGGAGCGCATCCGAAAAATTTTTATGCGGTTGACGTCGAGAAACACGCTGTCTGCTCCGACTGTGGTGTGAGGCGCAAGAAGAACGCGCCACAATCGAAGGAGCAGGCGCTATGAAATACATTTTGATGATGCATGCCGGTGCGGGACCATATGCGGTTATGAATTGGCCGCAAAAAGACTTACGCGCGCACATTGATTTCATGATGCAGTTGAACAAAGATCTCACTGAGGCCAGTGAGCTTGTGTCGTGCGCGGGCTTAACAGCGCCAGATCAGGCCAAAGTCGTCAGAGCGGGAAAGAATGGGGAACCGATAACCGACGGTGTGTTTCCGGAAGCGAAGGAATTTCTGGCTGGTTATTGGCTTATTGAAGTTTCCAATCCCGAGCGGGCTTATGCGATTGCTGCACGCGCCTCTTCAGCTCCGGGTCCCGGCGGAACGCCGATGAACATGCCGATTGAAGTGCGGGAATTGATGGCCGGACCGCCCAAGTAAACCGCCGTAACTGTCGCGAATCGTTATCAAAACGGTAACTCCGAAATTTCGCGTATGCTGGACAAGGGAGTTCACTTGGCGCGTTCTGTGACTTTGCCTGGCATTTTCGCCGTATGGTTTATCGCTGCAACATCGTCAACGCTGCTTGCGCAAGCGCCTTACGGCGTTCATCCGCGGCCGACGGCGAGTGACTATGCAATTTCGCAAGCAGCGCCGGCCGGCACATTCGCCGCGGCGATTGTTCCGCGTGACGAGGTCAAGCGGTTGTTTGCGGTCGATATTAGCAGCACGTACATTGTGCTGGAAGTTGCTTGTTATCCGAAGACAGCCGGACCGATCACGTTATCGGCAGACGACTTTCTAGTGAAGTCGGGAGCGGTGTTCACGCATCCCGCAGACGCGGTAACGGTTGCGGCTGTCATCCAGGAAAAGAACACTCCACGGCCGTCCACCAACACTACGACGGTGGTTACGTCAGCGACGGTTGGCTACGAAAGCGCCACCGATCCGGTTACCGGCCGTCGCGTTCATGGGACATACACTGACGTCAGTGCGGGCGTAGGGAGTGGAGAACCCCAGCCGCCGCTTCCTCCCGGTCCCGGATCAACGCCGTATGACCGGATGACCTTAGAGCAGCAACTTGGGCAACGAGCGTTTCCTAGCGGCACGTTCAACGCGCCCGTCGCCGGATTTCTCTACTTCCCGTCCAAAGAAATGAAAAAGAAAAACGGCGTCTACGAGCTGCAATATTTGTCCGATAGCTCCGGAACGATTCATCTCCAGGTTCCGGTCAAAACACACTGACCGGGTTGGTTACCGTTCGTTAGAGTTTTCGGATTGCCGGCGGCGCGAGCACAGCGAGGGAGTACACGCCAGGACCAGTCAGCAGCAGCGCCAACGCAATCAATAGCTGGACGAAGGCGTATTCAATACCTTGGTGGCCGATATCGAAGCCATGCTGGCGATGCACAAGCATCATCGCGCCCATCATGATCACGATGATGCAGGCGGCCCCGATTCGCGTAAAGAGTCCAAACAGAATGGCGAGACCGCCGAAAAACTCACCTGCGCCCACCAAATAACCCACAATTGGAGGTTGGTGCATGGAGGCAGCAAATTGAGCGGGACCGGGTCCGTCAAAAGTTCCGAATAGTATGCCGCTTCCGTGGTAAAGGAAAGCCGCCGCACTGGCGATGCGGATCAGAAGAAGGGCTGCATTCATTGAGACATGGATATCACATTGCCTTGCGCATGCGCCCGCCGTGATCGTCGATGAATTTCATTAATTGTTCCGGCTTTACGCGAATCTGAACGAAAGTAGCTTCATGCCCATCAAGCGTTGTCACTAGCAGGCGCAGTTCTTTCCCATCTTGTTGCGCATAGATATTTGTCGCTTCGCGATCCCGGGACCGCACACGAATGATAGGTTTCCAGCGGCCGCCAACGACGGAGTCGGTCAATTCAGCAAATTTCCTCGGCTCCAAACTCGCGTGTTCGAACAAAGCCAGACGTAATTCGCTTGTGCCGGCGGGATGCGCGACAGCCACGGTGAAGCGTACCAGGCCGAACAAAGGAATGTGGGTTTGCTCCGCACCGCTTTGCCTTGAGAATTCACGTACAAGCCAATCAAATTCGCTGGCAGGAAGTGTCGCTCCGAAGCTGAGAGCCAGAGCGCAAATAGCAATCATCCGACGCATAGCTGTTCTTTTCCCTTCGATCAACGGTTTTGATCGTCGTTCCTGGATTCGTCCTCATCCTTCTTGGCATCCTTCTTCTCTTTGTCGGATGCCTTGTCCTTGCCGCTTCCCAACTTTGGAATGCCCATGTGGCCGCTCAGTTCGCTCAGTTCTTCCGGATTGATAGGGCCATCAATATGGACGATGGTCAGTTCCTTCGGCTCCGCATCCAGCACGACTAAACCGCCGATTTGCTCGCCATCTTTCTTGAGATAAATCTCCGAATTTTCCCCTTTGATGGACTTGACCCCAACGATACGAGACCAAACGGGCGCCTTCAATTGAGCACGAATCGCCTCCACGTCCGCCATGGAGTATTGACCTTCTTTATCAAATTCAAAACTCCGAACGTATACGCCCTTGAGCTTGGAAACGAGTCTTTTTACTTTGATTTGATCGGGATCGTCTTTGGACAGAAATCCGCTGGCGAGCTGCAGCAGCGAAGCGTCAAGAGTAACGTCGACGGATTCCGTTGCGCGCTGCGCCAATCTGTCGAGATTTACAGGAATCCTGATATCTTGCGCGCAAAGTTGTCCGCCGAGCAGCGATGCCATTAAGAGTGCCGGTAATAGTAGTTTCATTGTTCTGTCTCCGTGCCTTGCAGCTTAAAAATCCGATTTCGCGTCTGCTGTAGTTCCGATCCCGCAATATGCATGGCCACCAGCAATTTCTCCTTGGCGGCTTCTCCTCGCATCACGCGTTCATGCTGCCAATAGACAGCTCCTCCGCTTACGATCAGCAAGCTGGCCAAGACTGGCGCAAGCTGCCAGCGATGCGCCCAATGTAGCCATGTGCGCCATCGGGCGGTGCGGTGCACCCGTTGCCTTTGCTCAATCTCAGCGAGCACACGAGCGTTGAAATCCGGCGGCGGCGATTGCCGCGCCATCGCCTTTTTTAGTTTTTGTTCAAACTGTTCCATCTGTACTTCCTGTCCCAGCCGGTTTCAAGCGATGCGAAGTTTTCGCCCGAAGGAAATCAAGCGCGCGCGCTATTTGCGTCTTCACGGTGCTGGCCTTCATGTCTAATGCCGTTGCGATCTCGTCGATCTCCATTTCTTCCTGGTAGCGAAGAATAATCATCATGCGCTGCTGCGCCGGAAGGGACGCCACCATCCGTTCCAGGTAGCAAGAAAGAAATGAATCATGGACTTGTTCGAATACTGTCGGCTCTCCGCTGTCGGTTA
>DASREJ010000084.1:0-18422 GCA_035652115.1 Bryobacteraceae bacterium | reverse complement strand
CCTCGCGGGAGCCTTTGCGTTAACGCGGCTCATGCAGAGCCTGTTATTTCATGTCAGCGCGACCGATCCCGGCACCTTTATTGCGGTAGTCTCACTATTCCTGTGCGTGGCGCTTGCAGCCAGCTACATTCCTGCGCATCGCGCCACGCATATTGATCCGGTAACTGCTCTGCGAGTTTGAGCCTGGGCGGATCTATTACATTCACCGCGCTAAGAGCTGCTGGAAGGATGAAACAGGCGTTGAAAAAACTGTTTCCAGCGCCACTGGCGTTCCTGACATTCGGGCGCCGGAGCGAAGCTTAAACCGTGATTGTCGCGAGAGACGGCAAGAGACTGCAACTCTGAGCCTTGAGCCTGCACGTTGACGGTTACAAACGCCTTGCAGCCATCTATCGATTCCACGCGCCAGGGAGGCGTGACTTTTTTCGAAGGGCCCCAATCATCCATAAAACGGTGATAATCGTAGTTGGGACAGGGGTGGTCAGGGGTGCAGCCCCAGTCGCGGTAGGCTGCTTGGAAGTTCTGGCTGTTGACTTCAGCAAGAAAATGATTGGCTACCTGTTTTTCGGGGTAATTATGAAAAACGAAGTAAGCCGCGATAGCGATCACCACCGCCGCAATGCAACTTAAGATGATCCACTTGATTGCCCGATTGCGGCGCTCTTCGCCGACACCGTACTGTTGCAAATAGCTGCCCACGACTCTCCTTCTGGGGCCGCAGAACTGCTCCCTCTTCTATTTTGCAGGATGAGGCTGTGTGGCTTGGATACGCTACTTTACTGGATACGCTTTGTCGTATGCCGCGGTCGCATCGGCTGTTATATCCAGCGCCGGTTTGTAGTAAATCGTGTTGGTAACGTCAATCACCACATCAAGCCCGCGCTGCTCAGCAATCTTTTTTACCACCTCGGTCATCTGCCGTCCAGCGCGGCCCAGGATGTCCTGGCGTTCATAATTCACGTCGGCGTTCAAGTCGTCGCTTAAACGCTGATATTCCTTTTGCTTTTGCGTGCCATCGGCGCGAAGCTGAGCTTCACGATCGGGAGTAATGTTCGGCGCGCTCAGTTGCTTGCTGATGGATTCAAGCTGCGCTTGCAGGGTTTGGATCGCCTGCTGGCGAGGCCTGAACTTCGCTTCCAAACTGGCTTGCGCCTTCTTGATTTCCGCCGTGTCGGCTACCGCCTTTTGCGCATTGATAATCGCAATTTTCGCAGGCTGTACTGCTTGCGCCCGAGCTCCTGGAATTGAAAAAGCGACAAACGCGGAGGCAAGCAGGATGCTTCGGATTCTGCAGAACATTACGTAAAAAGGACTCCTGTGAATAGACGACAGACTTCGACGGCGGATACTTCGTGAAAGCCAGTCTGAGATGTTGTTATCGCTATCAGACTAACACGCGGCTCACTTCTGAATACGGCCATCCGGGCCGATGCGCAGGATGCGGTCGCGCCAACGGACAGTGCGCCCGCTATAGCTCGCAATCCAGATGCAAACGCCATAAAGATCCCAGACGGGTGCAAGCCAGCAAAAGGTTGCAGCCAATCGGCTCTGCAATACAAACCCACCTGTCATAAGCGCGGACAGACAACGCAATGCAAGAAGCAAAACCGCTACCGGCCACGCCCCGAAAACGATTGCCGCACCGGCCCAAAGGCCCGCATACGTTATGGGAAGGCCTAAATATCCGCCTCCTTTTGAAAGCCGAATAGTGCGCGCCCAGCGAAGTTGATGCTGCCAGACGCCGCTCCAAGTTGCCTCACCTAGCGAAGTTTCAACGGTGTAAGTGGAAAGCAGCGCGCGTTTCCCCAACGACGTTATGCGCTTGGCGAGCTGATAATCATCCGCCAGATAATCGGCGATTGAGGCAAGGCCGCCGGCCTGTTCCAAATCGGCGGCCCGAAAAGCCAAGGTTGACCCCAAGCCAAACTCACGCACGCCTACCAGCGGCGCAACTAAGGCACTGGGCATGAAATCCGTTGCAATACCTAGCGATTCCCAAGCGGCGGGTAAGGTGTGGGCTTGTGCGCGATAAGGGCAGGTCACCACGCCAATTGACGGATCTGCAAGGGGAGCAACGATGCGAGAAAGGTAATCCGGCGTGACCTTAATATCGCTGTCGTTAACTACCCATACGCTATTGCGCGCGTGGCGGGCAAGATTAATGAGCACTCCGACTTTGCCGTTCGCAGTTGATTCGCCGCCGATGATAAGCCGGACCGGACCGCCGGGAAACTGCTGCTGAAGCCGGCGAACTTCCGCTGCCGCCGCATCGTTCTCGTCGTTTGCGCCAAACAGGATTTCAAAATCCCGATAATTCTGCTTGATCTGCGATACAAAGGCGCTGTACGTGTTGGGATCGATCCCGCGCAACGGTTTGAGTACGGAAACGCCAGGATTAAAATTTGCAGGATGAGATCGGTCTAAGTATCGCTTTGCGAGATGACGAACTGCGGCGAATACTGCGAGGAGTTGGTAAGCTGCTGCGGGAAGGAATACGATCCAGAACAGTCGCACTAACGCGCGAGCAGAACCACGCCGCTGAGCACCAGGAGCGCCCCCGCTGCGCGGCGCTTCCCAACATGCTCCTTCAGGACAAACTTCGCGAGCAGAGTCTCAAGAACAAACGTGGCAGCCGATGCCGGAACCGCAAAGCTGAGCGGCGCAATCTGCACCAGAGCCATAAAGGCGAAGAACGAAATGGCCATGCAGAGGATGGAGAGAAGCAGGTGCCGGCGGCTCACGATCATCCGCAGCAGGCGCGCCAAGCCACGCGCGTTCACGGTCTGCTCGCCGCTGCGTTTCATCTCGTAGCTTTGGAGCAGATCGCCCATGACAGTGGCCAGAACGATAACGGAGAGCAGCAGCCACTTCATTCGGCGGCTCCGCATCTGGTAATCGCACAAGAGCCACGAGTTTGCTGATCTGTGCTTCCCACCATCGCTGTCCCGGCGAAGATGAAGATGGTGCCCAGCCAGTGAGCGGGCGTGACGGATTCGCCCAGAAATAGCTTCCCGAACAGCGCCGCGAGTATGTAGCCCAGTCCAGTGAGAGGAAGCACAAAGCTAAGATCGGCCCAGCTCAGCAGCGTCATACGCGTAAGTAGCCAAAAAATCAGCAACACGATGCCAAGCGCCACGAAGGGATTCAGCATGGCGCGTATGTAACCGAGTGGGTTCCATCCCATCGTTTCGGACACATGACGCATTCCCCAGGCAAGAGCCAGATTTCCTACTGCGTTGAACATCACAACTGCAAAAAGCAGCAGAAACGTATTGATTTTGGTCGCCTGAGATCGCCTGACGGTAAGTACTTGCTCGTCGGCAAGAACCGCCAGGACCGATGTGTCACTCACCGCTGAATCAGTCTCCGGTGGTCAGCACTGCGGGCTGATCCTTTTGCTGCTTTTGCTCTTTAACGAACTGTTTGCGCTTGGACCGCAGTGCGAGGTACTCGCGAGCTTCCTTATAGAGGCGCTTGCGTTCCGAATTGTCGAACATGGCCTTGGCGATCAGCCGGAACGCTACCTTGGGGCGGAAGTAAAACTCGCCATAAAAACGCTCTACCCAGTCGACCAATTCTGCGCGATCCAACCCCGGATATTGATAATTCGGAAGTTGATGGCCGGCTTCATCGGTCATGATCTCGTCAATCGTAATCAGGCCGTTTTTCTTGACGTGATCGTAGAATTCGGTGCCGGGAAACGGATGCCCTATTGAGACTTGAATGGTCTCGACGTCGAGCTCCTTGGCAAAGTCGATGCTTTTGCGAATAGTCTCGCGAGTCTCACCAGGAAGACCGACAATGAAGTCGCCGTGAATGGTGATGCCCAGCTTCTTACAATTCGCAGTAAAGCGGCGCGCCATGTCGATGGTGGCGCCCTTCTTGATGTTTTTAAGAATCTGCTGATCGCCCGATTCGTAGCCGACGATGAGAAGTCGGCAGCCGGCGTCTTTCATCGCCTTCAGCGTGTCGTAGTCGGTTGTGACACGCGAAGTGCAACTCCAGGTGAAATTCAGCTTCTTCAGCTTTGCGCAAAGCTCAATCGTGCGCGCTTTCTGATAGTTGAAGGTATCATCGTCGAAGAAGATTTCCTTCATACCCGGAAAGTTTTCGAGGGCCCAACGGCACTCGTTTACCACGTCGTCGGAAGAACGTAGCCGCCAGCGATGGCCCGAATGGGTCTGGGGCCACAGGCAAAACGTGCACTGAGCCGGACAGCCGCGGGTCGTGTAGAACGACACGTACGGATTCAGCAGAAACGGAACGTTGTAGCGCCGGAAATCCAAATCGCGCTTGTAAACCTTTGTGACCCACGGAAGCGCGTCCAGGTCCTCGATAACCGGACCTTCCGGATTGTTTTGAAAACCGCCGTCCTTACGGAAAACCACGCTCGGAATCTCTTCGAGCGGCTTGCCTAAGGCAAAATCACGAATCGGATAATCGAATTCTTTCTTAACTACGAAATCGATGGCCTTGGAAGCGCGCAGACTCTTCTCGGGCTCGATAGTGACGGGCGGACCGACGAAGGCAACCTTCAGCTTCGGATTGAGATCCTTCATCATCTCGGCAATTCGAACATCCACGTTAAAGCCAGGCGTGGAAGTGAACAGCACGAGCAATTCGAAGTCGGAAGCCATCGCGACCGTCTGGTCGATGGAGATCTTGTGCGGAGGAGCATCAACTACTTTGCTATCCGGTATCATGCCTGCGGGATAGCAAAGCCAGACCGGATACCAGTAGGATTCAATCTCCCGTGCAGCCGGCCAGCGCGATCCCGCACCACCATCAAATCCCTCAAAAGAAGGAGGGTTCAAAAAAAGCGTTCTCATTGACTCCGCGAAGCTAACCTTTAGGTTACTTGGTTTTAGGTGGATTACTCAACCCGGGATACGGATTAGCCGAAATCCGGGAGATGACTTAAAGATCCTAAATTGAACGCTAACACATTCATTTAGCTGGAGAACTCGGAATTGAGGCAGTTTCCGAGCTGTTGCTGCTCTGCTCGCTGTCGGCACCGTTAGGTGTGAAGTTCGAATAATTGATGTAAAGCTCAATTTTGCCGATCAGCCGGGCATCAATGGTGCTCGACAGGTTCTGCGGCACCGCAACGCCGTTTTGGATGTTGAAGTTGCGCTCAAACTCCACCTTCTTAAAGAAGATACTCGGTGTTTTGACCAGGCGGCCCTTTTCCATTACTGGAAGGTAGGTTGCGGAATCAAGTTCGATTTCGCCCTTGAACAGTCCAACCTTCTTCTTGCGCGGAGATACCTGAAACCAATAGACTTGTCTGCCGTCAGGCGCTGTTCTTTCACCCTTGTACTTGAATTTGTAATTGGCGGGAATCACCGCCAAGCTCATGTCAGCTTGTCCCTGCTGTTCGGCGTCCAGATAACGGCCAATTACCTGGTTCTTGATCGTGTTATCACCTTGGAAGCCGAGCACGCGATACGTGATTTGGCCTACTTTGGAGATCTTGCGAAGCGCGCGCAACCGGCCATGCTCCTTGAGGCTCGGAACGGCCGCGTCGATATCCACATCCATGGAAGCTCCGCGCAGGTCGTCTTCGTGTCCCTGCGTGGCTTGTACGTATTTGTCGAGGATTATGGCGGACGGGTTCCCGGGCTCGTCTGCCTCGGCTTCGGCGGTGAATCCGCCGACTGGAAGCATAAGAACGGCCGCAAGGATCGCAACTATCTTTCGCTTCATCTCAGTCTTCAACACACTGGCTACACGACAACGGCGATGACCAGCGGGACCGGAATCGACCGCCCAGTTTAGCAAATTAATCAGCCGTTTAATCTCTCTCACCGGACTTATCTAGCTTGTTAGATGAAATGCTACCGCTCACTCGTTGCAACAGGCCTCGGTCAAGAATACGTATAGACGGCCAAGTTGTTCCTGATCCAACTCCAAGCTTAATTGCACGTCAGATGCCGTTAGACAAAACTTGCCCTGGATATTGGTCATATCTCCGTAACTATATGATGAGAGGGACATAGAGAGAGCCGCACGAATCCGTTCACCATAGAACATGCGCCGCGATTATCACAAATGGTACAGCCAACGGGTAGGCCGGCACATGGAAATGCTTGTCTACGGCGATGCCGGGATGCCCGTTCTCGTGTTTCCGACATCGCAGGGCAAGTTTTTTGAATACGAGAACAACGGGATGATCAACGCGATCTGGCAGAAAATTGAGCACGGAGAGCTACAAGTGTTCTGCGTGGATAGCAATGACTCGGAAAGCTGGTACAACCGAGGCATTCACCCGCACGACCGCGTGATGCGGCACGTCGGGTATGAAAACTATATTTTGTATGAGGTTGCACCGCTCATGAAGAACCTGAGCGGACGCCAGCAGATCTGCACAACTGGATGCAGCTTAGGAGCTTATCACGCGCTGAATGTGGCGCTACGCCATCCTGACCTGGTCTCGGCCTGCATCGCCATGAGTGGCGCTTACGATATGAAGTCGTTCATGGACGGCTACTACGATACGGATTTTTATTTCCAAAATCCGGTGGATTATATGCCTAATCAGAATGACCCATGGTTTCTAGACCGCTATCGCGCCATGAGAATTGTGTTTGCGGTTGGCGATTGGGATATCTGCCTGGGAGAGAACTTCCGGATGGCTAACATTTTGGGCGCGAAGCAAATTCCGCATTGGTTGGATGTCTGGACCGGCGGCGAAAAACACGACTGGCCGTTGTGGCAGAAAATGGCCGCAAAATTCTTCTAAATTCAAAAGGGGGTAAGGGTGCCGAAGATCGGAATTCTCTACGGGATGGAGAACACTTTTCCGGCTGCGTTGGTGGATCGCATTAACGGTAAACACGTGCCGGACATCGCGGCCGAACACGTTCGACTCGGCGGGGTGAAGATGGCCGAGCCGAGTGGATACCGGGTGATTATCGATCGCATTTCCCAGGATATTGAGTTCTATCGGGCCTATCTAAAAAACGCCGTGCTGAGCGGGACCATTGTGATCAATAACCCGTTCTGGTGGACCGCCGACGACAAATTCTTCAATTACGCGTTAGCGAGCAAGATTGGCGTCGCGGTTCCGAATACAGTCGTTTTGCCGCACAAAGAACATCCGGCAGGAACCACTGTGCAATCGATGCGCAACCTGATGTTCCCGCTGAACTGGGAAGAAGTTTTCGACTACATCAAATTTCCCGCGTTTCTCAAACCATTCAGCGGCGGCGGTTGGAAGAACGTTTACCGGGTGACCTCGCCGGAAGAGTTTTTCGCAGCATATGATCAAACCGGCACGTTGTGCATGACGCTGCAGACAGCCGTCAACTTTGACGAGTACTTTCGCTGCTATGTGATCGGGCAGCAGAAAGTGCATGTTATGAAATACGATCCGAGGCAGCCGCATCACCTGCGCTACGTGAAAGACAATACGGCCAGTTCGCAGGAGCTATACGACCGCGTGGTGCGGGATGCACTGACGCTGTGCAAGGCCCTCGGATATGACATCAATACGGTCGAATTTGCAGTTGAGAATGGGATCCCGTACGCCATCGATTTCCTGAATCCCGCTCCCGACGCCGATGTCCATTCCGTCGGTCAGGAGAACTTCGACTGGGTGGTGGAGAACGTAGCGCAGCTCGCCATTAATAAGGCCAGAAGCAACGAGCAGCCCCAAACGCAATACCACTGGAGCCATTTTTTGAGTCACAGCGCAGCTAAGTCCGCCGCTTCAATGCCGTAGCCCGATATATTGACCGTTTAGCCTGAGAGGAGAAGCTATGAGACCTAGTTTCACGATTGGGATCGAAGAGGAATACCAAACGATCGATCCTGAGACAAGAGATCTACGGTCGCATATCGACACGGAGATTATCGCGAAAGGCAAGATACTGCTGAAAGAAGCAGTAAAAGCCGAAATGCATCAGTCCGTGGTAGAAGTGGGCACCGGAATCTGCAAGGACATCAATGATGCTGCGCGTGAACTGAAAGATCTGCGGCTGCGAATCTGCGAACTGGCGAAGCAGAATGGTCTACGGCTCGCTTCAGCGGCAACTCATCCTTTTGCAGATTGGCGGAAACAGGACATCTATCCCGATCCGCGTTATCACACAATCGTTCAGGATTTGAAAATGGTGGCGCGCGCCAACCTGATCTTCGGGTTGCACGTACACATCGGTATTGAAGATCGTGAGACTGCGATTCACTTGATGAATCAAGCTCGGTATTTCTTGCCGCATATTTTGATGCTGTCCACAAACTCGCCATTTTGGCAAGGCATGGATACCGGTCTCAAATCATATCGCTGCAAAGTATTCGATAAGTTTCCGCGGACGAACATCCCCGATACCTTTCCCAGCTATAGCGAGTACGAAACCTTCGTACGTCTTTTGGTGAAGACCAACTGCATCGACAATGCGAAAAAGATCTGGTGGGATATCCGGTTGCATCCGAACTTCCCCACGCTCGAAGTTCGCATCTGCGATGTGCCGATGCGCGCAGACGAAACGATTGCAATCACGGCCCTCATTCAAGCCACTATGGCGAAGCTCTACAAGCTCCATGAATGCAATATGAGCTTCCGCATTTATTCGCGCGCGCTGCTTATGGAAAACAAATGGCGCGCAGTACGCTATGGCCTCGACGGAAAGCTGATCGATTTTGGAAAGCAAACCGAAGTGCCCGCGCGCGATCTAATTTATGAGTATCTGGGCTTCGTAGACGATGTCGTAGACGAACTCGGGTCGCGCGATGCGATCAACTATATCCATAGGATCATCGAAAACGGCACCGGCGCTGACCGGCAACTGCGTATCTATCAGGAAACAGGAGATTTAACGAAGGTGATGGACTACATCGTTTATGAAACGGAAGCGGGGCTGGTACCTGAAGCGGCAGGCGCGGGAGCGGCAGTTTGACAACAGATCTGACCAGGATTCCGTTTGATAAAGAATTGACGCCAGGCGCGCACAACGCTGTTTTTGTGTGCCTGAAGGTGCAGCGTTCGGAAAAAGTGACTGTGATTACAGATCGCGCGTGCGAAGAAATCGCGGCGAGTCTGGTAGCGGAGTTAAACCACTGCGGATGCGAATATCATACGTTTTTGCTGGAGGATTTGGCGCCGCGGCCTTTGATAGACATGCCGCAGGTTGTTCTCGAAGACATGTCCACCAGCCAGGCGAGCATCTTCGCTGTGCTGGCGCAGGCGAATGAGTTGAGAACCCGCATGCAGATGTGCGCGGTTGTGAACGAAAAGAAGCTGCGCCACGCTCACATGGTCAATATCGAGAAGAAAATCATGCTCGAAGGCATGCGCGCAGATTTCGCGAAGGTGGACGAATTGACCCTCCGCGTGATGAACATTGTGAACAAAGCGCGCACAATTCACGCGGTGACGCCCGCAGGCACGGACATCAGCGCCAGTTTGACTCCCGAGTACAAATGGATCAAGACAAGCGGCATTATCAGCCGCGACAAATGGGGAAATCTGCCGGGCGGCGAGACGTTCACCGCACCGCTCGAGGTCAACGGCACGTTTGTGGTGGATGGCGTCGTTGGCGATTATCTGTGCGCGAAATACGGCGATCTCAAGGCTACTCCGCTGACGTTGACAGTCGAGCGGAATCGCTTGACGAACGCGTATTGCGACAACAAGGAATTGCAGGAAGAGTTTTGGCGCTATACGCACCGTGATGAGAACAGCGACCGCGTGGGCGAATTTGCGATCGGGACAAACCTCGCGCTTCAGGATGTCGTCGGAAATATTTTGCAGGACGAGAAAATTCCCGGAGTTCACATGGCGTTTGGCGATCCTTATGGTGTGCACACCGGAGCAAAGTGGACCTCGACGACGCACATCGACGTAGTCGGCCGTAAGTTCGATATTTGGGCTGATGGCCAGCAAATCATGAGCGCCGGGCAGTTTCTCGTTTAGCGGAGCCGGTGCTTTGGTACCGGAACTTCGCGAGCGCTTCAACCGGCACTGGACGCCGCAGTCGTACGCCGAACTTCTAGCGAAAAACGACGCCAGTTGCGGAACGCATGTTGAATTTCGCCGCAGCGAAACGCCTGTCTTCTTTCCAAAGCCGTTGCTCGACAAGATGGCGCGGTATGGAAAGGAACTGTACCATCAGCTTGCATCCAACCCGGAATATCGTCGCGCCTCCGACTCGGCTATTCCGCCGGAATTCAACACTCCAAATGAAGCGCCTCATCCGCTGTTTGTGCAAGCGGATTTCGGGCTCGTGCGATTGGAAGACGCGAGCCTGGAACCGAAGTTGGTAGAGATTCAGGGGTTTCCTTCGGTGTATGGATTTCAGGCAGAGTTGGGGCGCGACTACGAGCAGGTCTATCGTTTGAGCGAGACTGTTTCACCTGGCCTGACCAGCTTTCTCGGTGGGTTAGACGAGACGGCTTATTGGAACCTTCTTCGTAAAGCGATTTTGGGTGAGCACGCTCCGGAAGAGGTTGTTCTTCTGGAGATCGATCCCTACAGACAGAAGACGCTACCTGATTTTTTGGTTACACAAAAGAAGTTGGGGATCAAGATTGCCTGTCTCACGCAAGTGAAGAAGCGGAGCCGCCAATTGTTCTTTGAGGACGTTCCGATCAAGCGCATTTACAATCGCGTGATCTTCGATGAACTAGTCCGTAGGAACATTCAATCGGAGTACCGGTTCACGGATGAAGTAGATGTCGAATGGGCTGGGCATCCGAACTGGTTCTTTCGCCTGAGCAAGTTTTCGTTGCCTTGGTTTCAGCACGTGAGCGTGCCCGAGACTTGTTTTCTGACCGATGTCGCTGAGTTGCCGAAGAACCTGGACGATTATGTTCTGAAGCCGCTCTATTCATTCGCCGGGTTGGGCGTGAAGATTGGACCGAGGAAAGAAGAGATCGACGCGATTCCCGAGGCCGAACGCAAGAACTACATACTGCAGCGCAAGATGGATTTCGTCGCGACTGTGGACACACCAAGCGGCATGACGAAAGTGGAGACGCGCATCATGTACGTCCACGATGACAATGAACTAAAGCCTGTCACTACTGTGATTCGAACCGGGCGCGGAAAGATGATGGGTGTGGACTTCAACAAGAATCTGGATTGGGTTGGGGCATCGGCAGGTTTCTACCAGCTTTAAACAAAGCTCGGCGGGAATAACATAGAAATCGATATGCCTGCCACTGACCCTCGCGCCGGGAACCTAGCGGACCCTTCGCAACTCGTCAATGTTCCCAGACTGATCACTGCGTATTACGCTCTGAAGCCGGATGTCTCTGTCGCAGCACAACGAGTCGCGTTCGGAACGTCGGGGCATCGCGGATCGTCCTTTGCGGCCGGCTTCAACGAAAACCACATCCTTGCGATTACACAGGCAATCTGTGACTATCGCGCCGAACAAGGGACCAACGGCCCGTTGTTTCTCGGAATGGATACCCATGCGCTGTCGGAGCCTGCATTGGTGAGCGCGCTAGAGGTGCTGGCTGCAAATGGCGTTATCGTGATGATCGATCAGGATGACGGATACACGCCGACTCCATCACTGTCGCACGCGATTTTGACGTATAACCAGCGCCGCAAAGACGGTTTCGCGGACGGTATAGTCATCACGCCATCGCATAACCCGCCTGAGGATGGAGGATTCAAATACAATCCGCCATCAGGCGGGCCAGCAGACACGACGGCAACGAAATGGATTGAAAATCGCGCGAACGACTTCCTGAAAGATGGACTCAACTCCATCAAGCGAATGCCGTATGAACAGGCGCTGAAGACCGACACGACGCGCAAATACGATTACGTGTCGAGCTATGTGAACGATTTGGGCGCTGTGATCGACATGAAGACGATTGCAGGCGCAGGATTGCGGCTGGGCGTCGATCCATTAGGTGGCGCTGGCGTGGCTTACTGGCCACGAATTGCGGAGCGATACCGGCTCAATCTTGCGGTTGTGAATACGACCGTCGACCCGACATTCCGTTTCATGACGGTCGATTGGGACGGGAAGATCCGGATGGACTGCTCATCGCCATATGCGATGGCGAGTTTGATTGCATTGAAGGACAAATTCGACGTAGCGTTCGCCTGCGATACAGATCATGATCGTCATGGCGTGGTGACGCCGAGCGCAGGATTGCTGAATCCAAACCATTACCTAGCGGTAGCAATCGATTATCTGTTCCGCAACCGGCCGCAATGGAAACAAGACGCGGGCGTAGGCAAGACGCTGGTTTCGAGCAGCATTATCGACCGGGTTGCAAAGGACCTCGGCCACAGGTTGGATGAAGTTCCGGTGGGATTCAAATGGTTTGTGGACGGGCTGCTGGATGGATCGCTGGGATTTGGCGGTGAGGAAAGCGCAGGGGCATCCTTCTTGCGGCGCGATGGCGGGCCCTGGAGCACCGATAAAGACGGATTAATTATGGGTCTACTATCCGCGGAGATCACGGCGAAGACAAAGAAAAATCCAGGCACGCGCTATCGGGAGTTGACGGAAAGATTCGGCGCGCCTGTGTATGAACGCATTGACGCCCCAGCAACGCCGGAGGAAAAAGCGATCCTGTCAAAGCTATCGCCGGAGCAGGTGTCGGCCAAAGAACTGGCAGGCGAGCCAATTGAAGCGATGCTGACAAAAGCGCCGGCGAATGGCGCGGCGATCGGCGGATTGAAGGTGGCGACGAAAAACGGATGGTTTGCCGCCCGGCCGTCCGGAACGGAGAACGTGTACAAGATTTACGCTGAGAGCTTTATTGGGAAAGATCATCTAGAGCGCATTCAGAAAGAGGCGCAGGCGCTGATCTCGAAGACGTTTGAGTCCGCCGCGGCAGCCAGCGCGCGGTAGCGAAACTTGCCAGGTATGAGTGGGGGATTGACAAGGCGCAGTGCATTAGCGCTATTGGGCGCGCCGGTGGTAAAGGCATTAGCTCAAGGCGTTTCATCGCGCGGGGTAAAAGCGCAGCCGCGCGGAAAACCATCGGGCTTGCCGTTTCACGCCTGTTTTACCGATATTGGGGCACAGGCTGGATTGCATGCGCCGTTGGTTTATGGCGGAGCCGAGAAGAAGACATACATCATCGAGACGGTCGGGTGCGGATGCGCGTTTATCGACTACGACAATGACGGCTGGCTCGACATTTTTTTGCTGAGCGGCCAGTTATTGGAGAATACGCCCCAGGACGCGACGAACCGTCTCTATCACAACAACCGCGATGGAACGTTTACGGATGTTACGGATAAAGCGGGATTGCGAAAAACGGGGTGGGCGGCGGCGGTTGCGATCGGCGATTACAACAACGATGGATTTGAAGATCTGTTTGTCACCTATTGGGGACAGAACGTTTTATACCGGAACAATGGTGATGGAACGTTCACGGACGTGACGGCACAAGCCGGATTGCAGCATGATGGTACGCGTTGGGGTTCGGGATGCACATTTATCGACTACGATCGCGATGGAAAGCTGGATCTGTTCGTCGCGAATTATTTGCAGTTCGATTTTGCGAAGATACCGAAACCGGGAGAGAACGCTAACTGCAACTGGAAGGGGATTCCGGTCAATTGCGGACCGCGTGGATTACCGCCGGGGCGAGTCTGGCTGTATCACAACAATGGCGATGGCACATTTCGCGATGTAAGCGATGCGTCGGGGGTGGCGAAAGCGACCGGCAGCTACTGCATGACGTCGGTAGCGGCGGATTTTGACAATGACGGCTGGCCCGATATTTATGTGGCTTGCGATTCGACGCCGAGTTTCCTGTTCAAGAACAATCATGACGGCACGTTTTCCGAAATCGGGTTAGAGAGCGGCGTAGCGCTGAATGAAGACGGCATGGAACAGGCGGGAATGGGGTTAGGGATTGGCGACTTCAATCTAGATGGAAGTCTGGACATTCTGAAGACGCATTTTGCCGACGACACCGCCATTTTGTATCGCAACAACGGCAAGGGCGATTTCGAGGATGTGACGAACGCCGCCGGACTGGGCGTCGAGACGCGTTATTTGGGATGGGGCGCCGCGATTTTCGATCCGGACAATGATGGTTATCCGGATCTGTTTTGGGTGACGGGGAGCGTGTATCCGGAGATCGAGAAACAACTGCCGAGTTATCCGTTTAAAGACCCACGAATTCTCTTTCGCAATTTGAAGAATGGAAAATTCGAGGAGTTGTTGGATCAGGCCGGACCTGGCATAGCCGCCTTACACGCGAGCCGCGGATGCGCGCTGGGAGATTTCGATAACGATGGAGATGTAGACATTCTGGTCATGAACCTGAATGAGCCGCCTTCGCTCCTGCGAAACGATGTCAGTGGAACCGGCCACTGGGCGAAGGTGAAGCTGATAGGAACCAAATCGAATCGGAGCGCGATTGGAGCGCGTGTAACGGCTCGATATGGCGGCCATGTTCAGGCGCAAGAAGTATTGAGCCAGTCGAGTTTCTATTCGGCAAGCGATCTGAGGCTGCACTTCGGCTTGGGAGATGCGGCAAAGGTGGATTTAGAGGTCCGGTGGCCGAACGGGGGAATTGAGAAATTTGCCGGCGTCCAGGCGGACCGTCTGATTACGATCCGCGAAGGCGCCGGCATTGTGAAGAGCGAGCCGTTAGGACCTAGAAGTATAACTTCGCGCCGAGCTGAATGATGCGTGGGTCGCGATACGCCGTGATCTGGCCGTAAGTTGTAGCCGTCATGCTCGTCGAGAGCGTAGTCGGATTCGCGTGATTGAACACGTTCGAAGCTTCACCCCTGATCTGGAACCGGAAGCGCTCCTTGAACACAAGGTTCTTTGAAGCGGAAGCGTTCCACCCCTCATAACCCGGTCCACGAACAATGCCTCGGCCTTCGTTGCCCGGACGATGCACGCCAGTTGGAACGTTGACTATACAATTCGTATTGAACCATTCAAAGCGTGTCTTCGGACCGGTGATATCGCAGCCACCGAGGACGTCCGGACGAAGACTCGCCGCGCTGGATCCAATGATGCCAAGCCCGGCCGGATCAACGCCGCTAGTTGTGATTGTGTTCGGCAGACCAGTGTAGTAGTTGGCAATCAGCGATATCTCCCAACCACCCAAAAGCTTGCCCGTAAAGCCCTTCTGATCGCGGAAGAACGGGAGCGTATAAATGAAGCTGGCGCTGAAAACCTGGGTGCGGTCATATTGAGCCGGTCCGTATTCACCGGAATTGAAGTTATAGAGATTTTGGGGCGCTGAAGAGCGATCCGTTTGGTTGTCTGTCAGATTCCTCGACCATGTGTACGATCCTGTAATGAGCGAGTCACCGGTCAACTGTTTTTTGGCGTATGCCTGTAGTGAATGGTAGTTGGAGTTGAACCAAGGCTCAATGGCATTGATGGAGTTGTATCCCTTATACGGCCGCAGTTGGTTCAACAAAGCTTCATTAGCCGATGTAAACGAGGTTGTGGGCGAGACCAAGCCGGTGGAGTAAGCCAAGCCCGGATAGACAGTATTGAGATCGACTATACCCAGAAGATGGGTGCCTTTATTTCCCACGTAAGCAACATTAACGATGGTGGACGGCGTGATTTCACGCTGCACTTCCAAGCTCCAAGATTGCGTGTATGGAGTGGAATTGACATACGGTGTTCCCCGAATGAGCTTTGGTGAGCTGCTAACGGTCGCGGTGCCTCCGGCCGGATTGTCGAGTGTCACGTTGGGAATGCTTACGCTCACAACGTACGGCGGGTTGTTGAAGATATTTTGCTCATAGATTCCATAAAGAGTGGAATCGTAGAAAATTCCGTATCCGCCGCGGATGGAAGTCTTGCCGCTGCTGAACGGATCCCAAGCAAACCCGAAGCGCGGAGCAAAGTTCAGGTTCTGCTGAGATGAAACAGCGTTTCCATAGGGCGAATTCTTGCCGTTGATGATGATGCCATTGAGATAAGGATTCGGGGTGCCGTTTGCAAGGACGCCAGTCGACGTAATCACAGCTGCGTTGGCAGGACTGTAAGTCAGGGGATTGAAGGTAGTCAGCTCGTTTTTGGCATCGATGGGTTGACGGAAGTTGGAGTAGCGTACGCCAACATTCAGGGTCAGATTAGGCTTAACGCGCCAATCGTCTTGAACATAACCTTCCCACTGCTGTACGCGAATGTCAGGGGTGATGTCTTCCGAAGTCTGGGTGAAGGTCGCTACGTTTCCGAGCAGGAAATTTGCGAATGACTGTTCGAATTGTGTCACTCCCGTGGGCATACTGGCAGGAGTGAAAGCAAACGTTCCCTGATTACCACCGGCGGCATTCTCTGTTTTTTGATAACGGTTGTAGCTTATGCCAAAGCGGATGGTGTGGTCACCCCAAATTTTGGTTACGTTATCGAAGATGTTGTGATTGCGATTGAAGTCGCGGTAAGGACCGTAGGTGCCGATCCCTGTGCCGCCAGCGAGTGTAAGCGAGGGGATCTGCGTCAGCGTGACCGGGAACGGCAGGTTGGTTTTGATGTCGGGTGAATATGTGGAATTGGCCAGACCGACGGGATTGCTCACAATGGCACCGTAAGTGAAGTCCCAACCGATTTCGTTCAGCCAAGTAGGTGTAAAGGAAGAAGTCGCACGCACCGCCCAGTTGCGACCGGGAGCGTTCGTGCTGGTGGCACTAACTCCGGGAACGGGCAGTCCTGTAAACAGGCCTTGCGGCTCAAAAGTCGGAATTTGATCGCGCAGGTAGCGAGCTGAAATCCGCAGCTTGTCGCCAAAGCTGTGATCGATTTTGTAGAGTTCCTGCTCGAAATTGTACACGTTGCGGAACAGAAGGTTTTCCACATTACCGTTGGTGGGCAGCGTGGTGCGGGAATAAATGTCCTTTATATATTCGTTAGCTACAGGGTTGAAACTGGTAATTCGATTTGAGGTCGACGTGCAAGTGCTGCCGCTGTATTGAGTACAGATGGCGTGCGGGAATATGCCTGCGATTTCGCTAGTTGTGGGCAATGTCGCGACGGTACCGGTGTACGTAATTACGCGACGAAACTCTTGCGAGAAGAAGAAGAACGTCTTGTTCTTGCCGTTATAGACCTTAGGAATCCAAATGGGGCCGCCGAGGGTCCAGCCAAAGTTGTTGTAGTGCAGCGGCGCGACTTGAGCCTGTCCATTCACAACACCTACGCTGGTGGCGTTGTTGTAAAAGTTGTTCGCGGCGAACGCGCTATTGCGCACGAACTCGAAGGCGTCGCCATGAAACGCGTTGGTACCGGACTTCGTGACCACTGAGACGACGCCGCCAGCGGCGCGACCCATGTCGGCAGAGTAGCCAGTGCGTAGGACTTTGAATTCGGCAATGGAGTCAACGCTCGGCGTATTAACAAGCGTTTGATCCGACCCGCGGTCTACAATATCTGCGCCATCGACCAGATAGGAGCTTTGCGAATTGCGTGTTCCGTTGATAGAGAACGGAACAGTGGCCGTGCTTCCAGAGGGAAGCGTTACACCGACATACAGTTGGTCGACTGATGCTTGCGTTACGCCGGGCTGCAGGCTGATGAGCTGCTCGTAATTGCGCGTGATCAGCGCAAGCTCACGGATCTGAGTGCCGTTGATGGTTGTGCTCTGCTCGCCACCCTGTTGTAGCTGAACTTGAACGGCAGAAGCTTCGACGTTGACTTGTTCCGTGGTGCTGCCGATCTGCAGGCCCACGTTGACGGTGAGCTTATCGTTGACATTCAGCACGATGCCGGACCGGACCTCGCGCTTGAATCCTTGGGCTTCAATCGCGACGTCATAGCGACCGACCGGAAGCAGCGAGGCGGTGTAATTTCCGCTCGAATCGGTGGTCAGCTTTTGCACGGCGGCGGTGCTGTCGTTGGTAATAGTGACGGAAGCACCACTAATAGGTGCGCCGGTGGGATCGGTTACCGTACCGACAATGGTTCCGGTAATGTTCTGCCCGAAAAGGTAAGTGCCCGGCAGCGCGAGCACAATAAGAGCTATCGTTCTAAAGATTTTCCCCAATGCGTGACTCCTGAAGCTTAAAAAGTATCTGGCAGCGCGTTATCCGGCGGCCAAGCTACCTAGTTAATTCTATTTTGCAACGGAATCGACACCAATTGCACCTGAAACTTCGCGATGGGGATGTTTTTAGGCCGCAGGCGAGTAAGGAATGGGAATCTCGGGGGTTGCGGATGATTCAACAGAGGCCGTTGAATCGTCATTTGAAAAAACGAAGCCATTTCCGATAGCTTGTTTGTTCTTAGCGAGTTGCGCGGCAATTGCCGGTGGGACGTAACCGGCATCGAGCGCGGCGAAGAATTCGTCGTCGGACATTTGCGTTTCGGACGGCTGCTCATTGGCTTTGCGCTCCGCTTGCAATCGTTCCAGTTCGGCCATGGCTTTGGCACGCTTGCGATCAAGCCGCGCTTCCTGAATTTGGAAGTTACGGAACTGCTTTTCGTAAGTCATGTGCGTTTGCAGAACGATCCGGTTGTAGCGATGCG
>DASREJ010000083.1:0-25796 GCA_035652115.1 Bryobacteraceae bacterium | reverse complement strand
GGTAGTGTAAGAGTTGACGCCGGGAACCAGCGCAACGAACTGCGTAGGGTCGCGCGGTACACCATTCATCGCCAAGGGAAGGGCCGCGTAGATTTCATTGCGCATCGTCGCGCCAAGGGTGGCGTCGTCGGTCTGCAGAACCGGTGGAGCGGCTTCGACCGTAATTGACTGTTCTGTATTGCCAACTTGAAGCTGCGGGTTTAGGCCCACGGTGGCCAGCGCGTCGACCACGATATTGTCCTGTTGCAGCTTGCGAAATCCGTTTGCTACCACTGTGACACTGTACTTGCCCGGTTGCAGTGGCGAAATCACAAAAAAACCGGCGTCGGTAGTTTGGCGCGTAGTCGCTACACCTGTCGCCACATTGGTTGCGGTCACTGTCGCGCCAGCGACTGCTGCACTTGTAGGATCGACGACTGTTCCTTCGATAGTGCCTGATCCGGTCACCTGAGCAAGAGCGGGCAAAAGCGGAACTAATAACAGTGAAGCAATAAGCAAAAGGCGCGTCATGACGGGTCCCCTTTTTTTAGGGTGAGTATTTCACACGCTATCAGCGCTGACAAGCCATTCTGCTAATGGGAGTGACGTTTCGACATGCGAAACGTCTCTCTGAGCCGTACGAATGGGCAATTCAGGCCACCACGCGTTAACGGCACGTTGAGGTAGCGAGGCGGCAAAGCGGCACTCTGCCGACCCCGTTTTGTTGCGCAGAACGGATATGTAATTCCGCCCCGCAAATCTACAAACTTGGCGCGATTAGTACACGCGAGCGGAAATCCTCCGACGAAGACCTTTGGCGCCGAACAAGAGCAGGGCGGCGGCGCTAACCAACAACACACTCGAAGGCTCGGGCGTTGGATTTGTTGGGCTTGATTCGGAAATAAAGGCTTCGCCAAACGCTTGCCCAAGTCCGTGCCCTCCAAAATTGACTGCAAGTGTGGCACTCCCATTCGTTGGATTGAGCGTGTAGACGCTTGTGCCTGCCACTCCATATAACGTGAGGTTATCCGGGGTCGCCAAGCCAAAGACATTGGAGACACCCATGTTGCCGATGAGAGTGGCGACGCCTGTGTTGGGGTTCACCGATAACAGCCGATCTTGCGTGTCGCTAAGAAACAGCGTTCCGTTGACAAAGGCAAGGTCGCCGGCCGAAATGAATGTGCCGCCCAGAGCGCCAACTCTAGTATCCGCACCGGTATTGGGATCGACGGTGTAAAGCTGATTGGTAGCGGTGTAGAGAGTGCCCCCGCTGCTGAACACAAGTGAATTGGCCGGGATATCGCCTATGTTGCTTGGCACGACTGGAATGGCGGGATTGAGAGCGCCCACAACTGTCGCTGCTCCATTGGTCGTATTGATGCGGTAAAGATTGTTCTGATCGATTCCAAACAAGTTTCCGTTGGGATCGAAAGCAATATCAGTCAGGATTCTTCCCGAATTCCCGACTAAGGTTACTGCTCCGGTTGTGACGTCGACTTTGCCGATCTCTCCGTTCGCATCGTCGACCCACAGAGTTACATCGGCGGAAAAGCAACTCATGCTAAGTAACAACAAACCGCCGATAATTCTAACGTTCATAGTGCCCCCTTTTATTTGTCCTGCGCCCGTAGTAATGCTTGTGCCAATGACGCCGAATCATTCGTAGGCAAAGGCACGAGCGGCGGACTAAGTACTCGAACCAGAAAATAATCCCATGCCGAAGAGGTTACGGTCATTGTCAAACCGTAAAACAGTTGTGAAGGACGGCTGTGGAACGATTACGAGCGAAAGCGAAGATGCGAACGTGAATCGCTGTTACTGAACGATCAGCCGTGCCTTCATATTTGGATGGAGAGTACAGAAGTAATCGAAAGTCCCTTTTCGGTTGGCCGTGAAGCGCCAGGACGCGCCATTGGCGATGGCGCCGGAGTTGAACGTTTTACCGTCAGTGGAGGTTGCGGTATGAGGAACAATGTCCACGTTTCTCCATTCGACAATGTTCCCCAAATCGACTGTCACGGTGGCCGGCTGATAAGCAAAATGGTCAATGGTTATGGTGGTAACGCTGTGCGCCCAGGCGGGCTTAAATGCCTCCCCACGTATGAAGAAAAGCAGCGAAACGGCTATCAGCGCCGCCGCTCGCGCCGCCAGTCGACGAGACACCATTCCCGTGTTCCCATTTGCCGACCCTTTCTTGAAAGCTATTTATTCCCTTCGAGATTCGCCTGCACCATCTGCGCATGCTGTAGATGGCCTTGGAAGAGTGGCGCCGCATTTTGTAGCGCGCCTTTGATCTCGGCATTTTGTGCATTTGGAATGAGAACTGTCGAAGCTGCATTAATGACTGCTTGGTGGTAGGCTACTTCGTTATCGACGTATGCTTTATCGAATGCTTTGCCGTTAAGTGCTTTAAGTTTCGCCGTAGTTTGTTCGGCTTGCGACTTTAGGGAGTTACTCGTATCGCTATCTGCAGGCTTTACATTCAGCTTGGCCCCCAGATTCGCGACGGATTTCTGCAGCGCCGAATGATCTGTGATCATCTGCTGCGCAAAGTCGCGCACTTCTTTGTTTTGTGACTTTGACAGCGCAAGCTTTCCGTGGTCAATGTCGATCTGATTGGCGGTAACTACAATCCCTACGATCTGTGGGTCCGTCGGCGCTTGTGCATGCGCAATCAACGGAAACGTTAGAACAGTCAATGCTAGTGCCGTTTGGACAAATTTATTACCTAATCTCATTCTTTTCTCCTGTCGGCAGACGCATTGGAAGGAGAATTGCGTCAATTGCCGGTTCGAAGAAACAGAGTCAGTGATTCGCTATTGGTTACAGTGCCGCAGGAAGTCGTGTAGTATGGCCGGAACTTAGTTATGCCAAGTAGGTGGTGATGCTGGCTTGACTTGCGTGTAGCTTGCTGAATACGTTGGACACGACGCGGTCACAGCGATCTCCCATGAATCGAAAGGCATAAGAGCTGGTTGCACCTGCACGCGCGTAGAGGTCGTTTCGAAGTATCTGGCGTGCACGCAGCAGGCGAACTTTGACCGTTTCTTCCGTCAACTCCAGGCAGGCAGCGGTTTCGGCGGTGCTCATGTTTTCTATCTCCCGCAGTATAAAAACGCAACGATATAGTTCTGGCAGTGCCTCGACAGCGCGTTCGAGAAGTGAAACTGCTTCGCTATTGAGAGTCTGCTGCTCCGGGTCAGGCTCCGATGACTTCACCGATTCCATGCTCTGCCCTTCCCACTGTGGATTTACCGGAAAATGCTGAAGACGTCTTTGTTTTCGCAGGCGGCTGGAGGCCTCATAGATCGCGATTTTGACCAGCCAGGTCGAAAAGAGAGAGCGGCCGGCGAACTGATGAAGTGCTGCATACGCGCGGACGTAGGTGTCCTGCATGACGTCTTCCGCCTCATCGTCGTCGCGAAGAATCGTACGCGCGATGCGAAACAGGCGCTGATTGTAGCGGCGCATGAGAACTTCATAAAGGGCCGTGTCGCCCGATAACACACGCGCCACTACTTCTTCGTCGGACGCCTGAAAGCCAGCCATTGCGAGATCGCGAAAAACGGTGCTGGTGCTCATAGTGTACAGAGTGGAATGAAAACCGGAGGTTACATGTCCGGCAAATACAATGATCATTGTCGCTTGACGGACGACGATCTCGATTGCCGAGGCGTTGATTTTACAGGTTATTTACCGTTCCGCCGCAATTACACTTGCGAGTGAGCAATACTGTCAAGTCGTGACTACAGTAACCCTTAACATTTCAATCCGGCCAAAGACTGCGTGAAGATCGTAACCGGCAATAAGTGGATTTTGGAGGCTGTCCTCTTCCTTGTCGCGACCTTTGCCGCTGGCGCGCACGCGTTTGTCACGAACAGTCCCAAAGGCATTGTCAAAGTGCAAATGCATAATGTGCTGTATCACTTTACGGAGGGCATCGCAGTCCACATTCAGATTTTGCAGGGCGAACTGGTGCCCGCGAACGGCAACGCAATCCCGGTATTCGACGATAAGAACTCTTTCACACTGAGAATTGCGCAGGCGGAAATCGCCATCACCTCTGCGTCTCTCGCCAATGTCCTGAATTCGTATGTGTTCGCCCAGCGTGACGCCCCCATTAAAAATGTCTCAATCCACGTTGAGAACGAAGAGCTAAAAGTCAAAGGCAAGTTGCACAGCAAAGGTGATATCTCTTTTGAATTAGACGGAACGGTTGCTGTTACGGGCGACGGGAAGATCCGCATTCATCCGCGAACAATTAAGGCGCTGCACGTGCCGGTCAAAGGGCTCATGGACCTGTTCGGTATCGAGGTTGCCGGCCTGATCAAAGGAGAAAAAGTGCCGGGAGTGCAAGCTCAAGGCGATGATCTCATTCTGGATCCGCAACGTACGCTACCGCCGCCTCATATTGAAGGCAAGGTGGCGCAGGTGCGCCTGAAGGGCCAGGAGATTGTTCAGATTTTCGGCACACCGAGCGAGGCGGATATCGGCGCCATACATGAAAACTACATGCAGTATCGAGGCAACCGCCTTCGCTTTGGCAAGCTGACGATGGACGATACGGATTTGACATTGCTAGATATGAACCCGCAAGATCCTTTCGATTTTTATCTTGATCATTACAAAGAGCAGTTGGTGGCGGGTTACACCAAAACTACGCCAAGCTTCGGTCTCCGTGTCTATATGCGCGACTACAACAAGCTTGTTCACAGGCGTTGAAAGTAAGGCGCGTTCACAACTCTTTTACATCATTAAGCGAACCAGGTCATTCGGCTCGGTCCTCTAACCGTCAGATATGAAACCACTGTTAGTCCTATCCCTATTGCTTACGGCAGGGTGCACCGGCTTTGCGGCTAGCAAGAGCGGCACTTTTACCGGCGAAATAATGGACCGGGCGTGCGCCAAAATGGGGTCGCACGAAAACATGATGCAGGCCGAAGGGGCCAAGAGCGCGAAAGAATGCACGCTTGCTTGCATTAAGAACGGAGACAAATTTGCCTTGTTCGATTCGTCAACCAAAAAAGTGTACCCCATTGATGATGACAAGAAGGTGCAGGCGTTTGCCGGCCAGCGTGTGCAAATTAGCGGAAGCTATGACGATAAGGCAGATGTGCTTCGCGTAGATAGCATTGCTGCTGCTCATTAGACGCCCCGCATTTCCCATCCCGACCTATAGATTCTGGACACCACCACCGATGAGAAGGAATAGGTGTGTCCATGGCCCGGATGAATATCTATGCGGTTGTTCTCCTCTGCGCCTTTTTCGGTCAATCTTCCGCTTCTGAGGTTTCCGGGAGAATCACAATTGAGAAGAGCGCCAACTCAAAACTAGTTGGGCCAAACGTTTACGAGCTGCGCGGCATTGCAGTTTCCAACGGCATGCCAGCGAGCGTCCCGAACGGGTATGAACGGGTGGCGATGTGGCTTGAATCGAGCTCGTCCTCCAGTCACGCGCCACTGACTGCAACCATGCAGCAGCGGAACCGGGAGCTAGAACCTAACCTGTTGATTATTCCCGTTGGATCAACTGTAGAGTTTCCCAACCTTGATCCGGTTTTCCACAACGTTTTCTCGTTGTCGCGAACGCAATCTTTCGACCTTGGTTATTATCCCGAGGGTCGCACGCGCAGTATTAAATTTCGGCGCGCGGGCATCGTGCAAGTATATTGCCACATTCACCCGAATATGTACGGGGTGATAGTGGTGACGTCCAGCCAGTGGTTCGGAAAGCCCGCCGCGGATGGCACGTTCACGTGGGCCGATGTGCCCGCCGGTTCGTACACCCTATGCGTGTGGCAAAAATCGGTCGGCGTGGTGCACAAGAAACTTGTTGTTCCTTCCGCCGGATCCGTGCATGTGAACGTCGCATTACCCGACGAAGATTCAGAGAACTGAACGTATGTCTCGCCTTTCGCTGACGGCGCGCGCCTTTCTGTTCTCCTTCGTGCCGGTCTCGCTGGTACTCATGGCGAGCTTTGCAGCGCTCAGCACGGCCAACCATCAGCAGATCAAGGCGGAACTGCGAGAGTCCTTGCAAGACGCAGACATATTGCTGAATCGCGCAAGTCTCGAATACTCGCGAAGGACGGCAGGTCTGGTGGCGAAGCTCACCGACAGCGCTGGATTGAAGGCGGCGGTCGGTTTGCTGGCGGAAGGACGCGGAAACCCATCGGTCACGCGACAGATCCGCCAGACGATTGAGGCGCAATTGCGGGAATTGCAATCGTCATCGACATATGATCTCGTCGCCGTCTCCGACCTGCACGGGCAAACAGTAGCGGCAGTTGCCTTTCCTGAGTTTCAGGATCTGAGCACGCTGCCAAAGCTTCCATCGCAGCCGGGCCTGCGAGAAATTCAACACGTCTTATATCAGCTAGAGCCGGTGCCGATCAATATTGGTGGAGAACTTGCGGCTGTTTTGACATTAGGCACACGCTTCGAACTGGACCGTCTCCCCATGGGCGGGCAAGCCGTGCTGCTGCATGGAGACAGCGTTGAGCAGTCCATGCTGCCTTCGAAGTGGAACGCCTCGATTGAAAAGCAAATCGCGCAGAATTGCGCGAAGCCGATTGCCGGCTGCGAAATCGCGCTGGATCGACAAACCTTTATTGTTTCCCAACTAGAAACCGCGCAACTAGGAGACGGATACCGATTATTGGGATTCCGTTCTCTCGACGCAAGGCTTCACGAACTGAATTCCGCGTTTATTCGAATTCTGACGGAAGTCGGCGGAGCCGGTGTCTTGTTGGCCCTTCTATGTACCCTTCTGACCTCTTATTCCGTGTCCCAGCCGTTGCGCCACCTTGTTGCGCAGCTTAAGCAAAGCGAATCCGCGGGGCAGATGCCCAAGCAACTCAGCGTCGGAGAGGGAGTTCGCGAACTCGATTCGTTAGTGAACGCATTTAACCGAGTGGCCGAAGCAGAACGGCGTACTCGCCGCGATTTAGAACAGGCGAAGGATGCAGCCGAGTCGGCTAACCGCCTGAAAACAGAATTTCTCACTAACGTCAGCCATGAGTTGAGAACGCCGATGAACGGCATTCTCGGGATGACGGACCTCCTTTTGGGAACGCCGCTTGATCGGGATCAGCAGGAATATGCGACAGTTGCTCGAAGCTGTTCTCAATCTCTCCTGGCGATTATTGACGATATCTTGGACGTCTCGCGGTTAGAAGTGGGTAAGGTGCGCCTTGTCCCATCGCGCTTCGATCTGCATGAGCTTTTAACGGCAGTCACTGCCGATGTGCGGATTCGCGCGGCGCAGAAAAACATTCAGGTGCAGATGTCTTATCCCTCGTCCGCGCCGAGGATGTTTCTTGGAGACGCGGCGCGCCTGCGGCAGGTCCTCGTGCATCTGGCTGACAACGCAGTCAAATTCACTGAAGAAGGGGCCATTCGAATTTCCTGCGAGTGCCTTCGCTATGACCAAAACGCGGCGACTCTCAGAATGGCGGTTGAGGACAGCGGAATCGGCATCGATGACAAAAATCGCGACCTCATTTTTCAAAAATTCTTTCAACTGGACGGCTCGTTAACGCGACGCCATGGCGGCAACGGCCTCGGGTTGGCGATCGCCAAAGATCTAGTCGAGTTGATGCAGGGCGAAATTGGATTTGACAGCCAAGTGAACGTTGGCTCGACGTTCTGGTTCCAGTTAACTCTTCCCAGTGGAGAACCCGCACTTACTTCCGAACATGCCGTTTCGAATGTGGCCGGCAGTCGATTATGCTGAAGCAATCGCCTCTTCTGTTGTGCTGCGTCTTGTTCTTCTGCGTGAAGACGATGGGCCAAGAGGCGGCGTCGGCATTTTCTCTGCCCATTACCCTTAGTGGCGACGCACGAGCGGCACACGAATGGCCGGCTGACGGGGATGAAAAATCACTGGCCGCGGGCTTCCGCGCGATTCTGTTTCCTTCACTGAAAATCAATCAGCATTGGTTTGTCTACTCCGTGCTCGATGCGCATTCCTCAGCGTATTTTCCCTATGCGACCGGAGCCTCCGACAATGACGCGGTTCAATTCAATCTCATGCAGGCTTACATCGGCTACACAACGACGGTTTCAAAGGCATCGTTGCTGATTAAAGCGGGCCAGCTAAGCTCGGCATTCGGACTGTTCCCCCTGGAGTACGACGATGCGAAAATGGCGCTTATCGACGCGCCGCCGGTCTATACAAATTACGTTCCGCTGCGGCCCGATCAACTCCCGTGCGGAGTCAGCGATATCTTGCGGCAGACATACGGGTCTGAAATTGGGTTCAATTGTGGAGGTTCGCTGAAGGAGCGATACGGAATAACGCCCGTTACGTTATTTGGCCTGCCGGCTGTCGAGGCGGAACTTTCGATCGCTCGCGTAGACGCGCGCTTACAAATCACCAATAGCTCGCCGGCAAATCGGCACGGATTATTATCAGACAGCCAGCTTGCGCAATGGACGGCGGGGGCGGGATACACGTTGGGCGGTGGCTTGCATGTGGCCGCATCCGGATTTAGAGGCCCTTATCTCGACCGAGATTTGTCGTCCTTGCTTTCCGCGGGTGCAAACATTCGAAGTTTTTCGGCATCGGGATTGGGTGTTGATGCCGAATGGTCAAGAGGCCTCTGGTCCATTGAAGGCGAGTGGCAGCATTTCCGCTATGAGCTGCCGGGGTTTGCTGTTTCTCCAACAGAGAATGCCGCCTATGCGCAAGCGAGATGGATCTTATCGCCGCGTTTCTTTTTGGGTCTGCGCGCTAGTGCGCAACGCTTTGGCCGCATTCAGGACGGCTACGTCAAAAGCGCTGATCTGTTCGCCGGCCCTCGACAAGTTTACGAAGCGACTCTTGGATATCGACTTAGCCGGCACGAATTGCTTAAGCTGGGCAGCACTTGGACGAACGAAAACTTCTGGTCTGTTAATGGACGCACTTGGCCGCAAAACCAAGGTTATACATTCGAAGCTCAACTGGTAACAAGTCTTACGGCTGTTTCAAAAGCATTCCGGTAAGATCGCGACCGAATTTTGCGCAATCGCCTTACTTCGACGTAATATAGTCAATCAGCGTGTTGATTTGAGAGTCGTTCAATTGCGCGCGAAACGCGGGCATGAGCGCACCACCAAACTTAATTCGCACCATCACATAAGGGCGGCTCGGTTTTCCATGGCTGAGCGGAAGTTTCTCGTTCTTGAACAGGTGATTTAGGCTGGGGCCGAGTTTTCTGGTGTGCTTTTGATCCTTGTCAATGTCGTGGCATACGGCACAGTTTTCGCGAAAAAGGTCGCGCCCCGCAATCAAAGGGGACTTCTCCCAAGGTGGAGACTTAATGTCTGCGGCGGAAAGGCTTGCCGTAACAAGCAGCGCCAGTATCCACTTGCAGTTCATCTTGCATCTCCAAGCGCCCTGAAATTGGCAGCGCCGCCGGCTTCGAGCGCCTGGCGCGCGGTATCTGTTCGGTCCGCTTCGCACTCGACGCGAAGAGAAATCGTGTCGGGGTTAATTGCCGGCGTTGGGTGCCGTCGACGCCTGCGTAGAAGCCCGCTCTCGCGAAGAAACCAGAAAAACGTCGTAACGATCGCTCCGAACATGGTCAATTCGTAAAAGATGACGCCGGTGGCCCAGAACGAAAAAATCGGCATTCCTCCCGTGGTGATTGGATAGTTGTATTGAGTGAAATAGATGAATCCAATCGTGAGCAAGCACAACGTAATGGCGCCAGTGACAACAACCAAGGACATGTGACTGGGACGTTCCAGAACACCGCGCGGCAAAGGGACGGGCTCATCTGAAAACACTGCGACGTCGGCGGAGGTGAATCCCTTCGCTTTCAACTCGAGGATGGCTCGAAGAACTGCTTCTCGATTTGGAAAATCGGCGGCGACGAACATGTTAGTCGTCCGGCTCCACATGCGGTTCGAACTCCCATATGGACACAATGGGAAACAGTTTCGAGAACAGCAAATAGAGTAAGCCCATTGCCGCGAAGGTTGCGGTGGTGATGGAGATTTCGACCCAGGTCGGTGCATACTGTCCCCACGTGGCTGGAAGACGGCCGAAGCTCAGCGTGGGAACGATGATGAGAAAACGCTCAAGCCACATGCCGATTAATACCGTGATGGACGCGATGGTAGCAGTTCGAATGGTGCGCAGCCGTCGGACGCCTAGCAACACGAACGGCACGACAAAGTTGCAGAACACCATGATCCAGAAGTAAGGAGCGAACTGACCGCGCGTGCGGGCTCCAAAAACGTTCATTTCTTTCGGATCGTTGCCGTACCACGATGTGAGGTACTCGGCGAAGGTGAAGTAGAGCCAAAGCAGGCTCATCAGCAGCAGAAGCTTGGCCAAATTATTGAAGTGATGAGGCGTTAGATACTGCTCCAGGTGCATTGCCTTCCGAATGATTGCCATGACGATCAAAAGGGCCGCAATGCCGCTAAAGATTGCGCCGACGACAAAATAAGGTCCGAAGATGCTGCTGTGCCACATGGGGGCGATGGCCATGGAAAAATCCCATGCGACGACGGTATGGACTGAGACGGCGACCGCGAGAATGATAGCGGCCATCAGTTTCATGGCGCGTTCGAGAGCGTGCCACTGCTGATCACTGCCAGTCCAGCCGAGCGACAACGTGCGATAAAGACGTTGCCTCCAACCTGTAGCGCGTTTCGCTAACTGGGCGACGTCGGGTATTAACGGCAGGAACAGATAGATGGTGCTGCCGGTCAAATAAGTGCTTATGGCAGTGACGTCCCATAGAAGCGGTGAACGGAAATTCGGCCACAACAGCCGTGAATTCGGATAGGGGAACAGCCAGAAGAACAGCCACGCACGTCCCAGATGGATGATTGGGAACATACCGCCGATCATCAAAGCGAAAACGGTAATTGCTTCGGCTGCGCGCGTGACAGGCTTGCGCCAGTCCGCATCGGTAAGTCGAAGGATGGCAGAGATAAGCGTTCCGGCGTGCGAGATGCCGATCCAAAAAACGAAATTGACAAGATAGAAACCCCAAAAGACAGGACGGCGAATTCCCGCTACGCCGATGCCAGTGCGAAGCTGGTATCCCCAGGCACAAAGTCCCCAAAGCGTTGCCGCAGACAGAATCAGAAGCGTAATGATATAGCGCGAGCTCGCCCCCGATAATGGACGCCATAGATCGCCACGCACTTCTTCATACGAAACGGTCTTGATTGCTGTCGCCACGCTACGTTGCCCTCTTCAGATAGAACACTTTCGGCTCCGTTCCCAGTTCTTCCAGGAGACGAGTGGATCGACCAGATCCAGCCAAGTGTGAGACTTTGCTTTCGGGATCGTTTAAGTCGCCGAACACCATCGCCTCAGCAGGGCACGATTGCACACAGGCTGGCTGAACTTCGCCGTCAGCAACTTCGCGCTTTTCGTTCTTCGCGTCAGTTTCCGCTCTCTTGATCCGCTGGATGCAGAATGTGCATTTCTCCATGACGCCGCCCATGCGAATGGAAACGTCGGGGTTGTGCTGCAGATCGAGCGGCGCAGGCCAGACTGGATCGAACCAATTGAAAAAGCGAACTGAGTAAGGGCAGTTATTGGCGCAATAACGCGTACCGACGCAGCGGTTATAAACCTGGACGTTCAGTCCTTCCGAGTTTTTATAGGTCGCATACACAGGACAGACGGGCTCACACGGAGCTTCATCACATTGTTGGCAAAGTACCGGCATGTACTTGAGACGAACATCGGGAAACTCACCTTCGTAGTAACGGTCGACGCGTATCCAGTGAACGGCGCGCCCTTTTGCAGCGGATTGCGGATCGGAAATCGGCAAATTGTTTTCCGCGTGACAGGCAGCGACACAAGCCTGGCAGCCGGTACATCGATCTAGATCAATTGCCATTCCCCAGCGATGCTGAGGCTTTTGATTGTTATCGTTCATCTGTAGCCCCAAGGTCCTTGTTCCCGATCATTTGGAGAAAACTGAATTAATCCGGGCGGCCGATCGAGTCGCGCAATCCGCACGCGTGTTGCACCGAACGCCAGAGCACCCACGGAGTCTTCCCAAACCGGCGAAAGAATGGAGAGCGGATTCGCACCGCGTTTGGAGGCGTAGCGCCCATAATGCGTGTGCCCTTCGCCGATTGCCATACTAATGACTCCGGGCAGCGCCGCCGGATGTACATAAGCAGTCGCCTCCAAACTGCCATGCGACGACTCCACGCGCACCCAATCGCCGGTCATGACATTTAATCGAGCGGCGGTATGAGGGTCGATTTCGACCGGAAGGTCCCACATGGAACTGGAGACCGGATCGGGCAGTTCCTGCATCCACGGCAAGTTCGCGCCGCTTCCGTCGTGATACTGAAGCGAAAGATACGGCTGGAAGAGAAACGGAAATTGTTCGGGCGCGCCCGAAAATGTGGGATTATGCCATTCGAATTTCTCGCCTGACGGTTTGGGCACTGGCCGCGTCGTGTTATCACCTTGCCAAATGCCACCCTGTCGCGTCACTTCGTCCCAGGTCTGGTTAGGCGGCAACATTGGTTGCACAAAATTCGCCGCACTTACCGCTTGAAACGTGACGTTCATCTTCCGAGCAATGGCGTCAAGGATTTGCCCGAGCGGCCGCGTATCGTAAAGCGGCTGTACAAATGGCACGGCAACGTTGATTGAGATTGGCGCAACGGGAACTGCGGGCACAACGGCCATTTCCGATTCCAGCGGATGATGTGTTGGAAGAATGGCGTCGGCGTATGCGACCGAGTCATCGATGAACATACCGAAGCTGGCTACCAGACCAAGATGTGCCATTGACTCGGCGACCCCGCTCGTGGGTGGAAAAGTGTAGATTGGATTTGCCCCGTCCAAGAGAAGAACCTGCGCTTGCTTGATGGTTTCCGGAACATTGGCGTTCTTTTGGTCCGTACCCGGCGATGAAAATGGCGGAAAAACGCCGCCCGGTTTTCCAATGTTGCCAAGCATCAGGTTGAGATAATGCGCCGCTACCAGCGCATCGAGTGAATTCGTGTGTACGACCGAAGCACCCGCGATAACCAGAGGAGCCTCGGATTCGCCTAGTTCGCGCGCAATACGCCGTAAGCGCTTCTCGGCAATCCCAGTCGTTGCGATGAGTCCTGCCAGGTTAGCCGCAAGAAAAGAATCTCTGATATTCCCCGGCAACTGTTCGGCGTTGCGAGCAAGCTTTTCATCGAGAAGGACACGCGTTAGCGCGATCAGAAACTGAGGCTCCGAACCGGGCCGCAGAGGAAGCCATTCGTCCGCGCTTCCAGCGGTAATGGACATCCTGGATTCGGCCTGAACTAACTTGCCGCGTATGCCTAGACGGCCTCGACGAAAGTCGCCGAACTGGCGGCCATAGTAAACCGGCGATGTCCAGCCGCCCAAGAAATCGGCGCCTACTCCCAGTGCATAGCGTGCATTCGCGAGATCGTAACGCGGCAAGCCGTTCCAACCAAAAGCCGAAGCTGCGGCCTTTTTCTCAAGCGCAAAATCGGCGAGCGGGCACGTTATCGCGGGCTGCGCGCCGATTGACTCCAGGAAATGCTGAATGGTAGCGGAACGCGAACCATTTGGAGATGTTGTGAGAAACAGAATTTTACTGACATCACCCGAAGCCGCCTTTAACTTGTCGGCGACTGTCGCGATGGCCTCATCCCAGGAAGCGGAAGCAAAACCGGCCTGCCCGCGCTCCGAGGTTCTACGCATGGGGCTAGCCACCCGGTCGGGATTGTAGAGAGATTGCAGCGCGGCCTGTCCACGCGCGCAAAGGCGTCCTCCACTCACCGGATCGAGAGGATTGCCTTCCAGCTTTTTTATGCTGGCGATGTGTTCACGAAATTTCTTGCCGTTGCGCTCGACAACGCGCTCGCCTTGCATCACCCGCGCGATGGTGCCGCAGCCTGCGCCGCACTCGGTACAGATGGCCGGATGCCAGTGCTCTTCGCCTGGGGCCATTTCATGCGCCGGGACCAGCAAGGGAATAAGAACGTCTTCCTTTTTGCCGCATGCGTTAGTGGCGACGCCCGCCGAAACCGTGGAGACGATTTTGAAAAAATTGCGGCGGTCCATGGTTAGAGTCTCTCGCCCTCTTGTACGCGATATAAGAACGTGACCGGGATCAGAAATGGCATGCGGCGCAATCCTCCGAAGCATGCATTTGCCGGTGGCAGGTTAGACATCTACCCATGGTGAAGTTCACGGCGCGTACCGCAACTGTGGCTTTCGTGAGATTGCCGTGACAGGTCGAGCAGTTGACGCCTGCCTGATAATGCGGCGCATGCTGGAATTTTACGTGCGCGCCCGTAGAGAACCCGTAAACCCGTACCCAAGGGATTTCAATATTCTTGTTGGCGTATCCGATGACTTTCTGCACTTCCGGCTTTTCCTTGCCCAGTTTGGCGTGGCAGAGCATGCACTTTCGCACCGAAGGAATGCCTGCGGAGGCGCTAACGTCAGCGCCGATATGGCAATCGATGCATTGCAATCCAAGCCGCATGTGCGTATTGTGCGGGAACTGAATAGGTTGCTGGGCAGCAACAGCACACAACGCTGTAAGCCACATGCTCATCGCGATGTGCCGGACAGGCCGCGTGATTTGCGCGTTAAACAATTCTGTATCTTCTCCGAACCGCTAGTGGTTTCTGAAGGAACTACATTGTTGTTTGTGTTGCCACCTAGCTCGAACGCTGACTCATGCAGAACTCCGGGCGGCACACGAACCCGGTCATTTGCGTGACGGCATAACGCAAAGGGACAGCTTACCTTAGTGGCGCTTGAGATCTCAATCTCAAGCCGGCCTTAGCTCGGCAAATGCTATTCTTTTTCGGGCCGGGCCGGTGGATTCCCGCACCACAAATTCGGGATCCAGCACGATTTTGCGGCGGCAGGCCTCCGCCACCGGTGAGGCCTCAGTCAAAGACTGGAACATCAGATGACCGATCCGCTCTCTTTCGACGTGAACGGTGGTCAGCGAGGGAGAGCACACGCTGGCCAACTGTACGTTGTCGAACCCGGTAACGGATACGTCGCCGGGTACGCTTATTCCGGCCTGTCGCAGCTCGTGAAGCACGCCGAGCGCCATGAAGTCATTAACGCAGATAATCGCTGTCGGATCAAAACCGGATGCAAAGATCTCACGCGTGGCCTCGCGTCCGCCTTCTAAACCATCCGCGCTGACGGCGATTTGCCATTTAATCGGCGGAGAAATCCGCACCACTGTTTCGCGAAATGCGTGTTCCCTAACGCTGAGGGGCCCAAGGTTTGGATGATGGCTGATGAAGGCCATGCGACGGTGTCCCAGCGCATGAAGATAATTGACGATTCGCTCAATGCCCTTGGCGTAATTTACAGCGATATTGGAGATGTTGTGTTTGGGCGTGCCGACATCGTAAAACACAACGGGGATGTTGCCGTCCGAAAGTTCTTGGATGAGACTGGAATCCATCTCCGAGATAACCAGCGCGAGCCCGCTCACTCTGCGGCCTATCATCATCCGGATATGATTGACTAAGTATTCCGGATTGTAATCGGTATTGGCCAGCAACAGCTCGTAGCCTTTGGCCCGCGCCTCGCGCTCCGCCGCTTTGTAGATATCGACAAAGAACGGATTTTCCATGTTGGACACAATCATGCCGATGGTTCGATTCTTCCCACCGGCAAGATTGCGGGCGTGTAGATTGGGATGATACTTCAGTTCCTGCGCGGCCTTCAGAACACGGGCGCGCGTAGAGGTTTTGACCTGCCCGACCTCATTCAAGACTCGGGATACAGTTGCCGTTGAGACCTTCGCTCTTCTGGCAACTTCTTCAAGATTCATGAGCCTCCGCTTTTAAGCACTATTTTGCATAACGCTGCAGGAACGAAGCAACTCAGAGGCATGGAAGCGCATATAGGCAGTACCATGCACAAAGTTGCAGTTGTGGTACGTTGGCACAAGTTGCCCGATAGTAAGCGCTTACGCGGCAATCAAGATTGATGTACAAAAACCATATTGTCCGGCAGCAACGTGCCGCGAATTTCGCCTGAAAAATAGGAGACCGAAAGGAAATGGTTGACCTAAGGAATTTTGAAGCCTGGTTTGTGACGGGCAGCCAGCATCTGTATGGCTCGGAAGCCTTGGATCAGGTGAAAGCACATTCCCTTCAGATCGCGCGCGCTATCTCGGAATCGAATCACACGGCTGTGAAGGTGAAGCTGCAGCCGGTAATGACCACTTCGGAGTCGATTCGCGAACTCTGCTTAAAGGCAAACAGCGCTCCGAACTGTATTGGATTGATTTGCTGGATGCACACCTTTTCTCCGGCGAAGATGTGGATTCATGGGCTCAGGGTGCTCAATAAGCCCTTCGCTCATCTGCATACCCAATTCAATCGCGAGTTGCCATGGTCAACGATCGACATGGAATTCATGAACCTGAACCAGTCGGCGCATGGAGATCGCGAGTTTGGGTTCATCGCGAGCAGAATGCGACTGAACCGTAAGGTCATTGCCGGATTCTGGCAAGACGAGGAAGTTCAAAGGGAGCTTGGTATTTGGATGCGCGCGGCCTGCGCTTGGCACGATGCGCAAACGCTCAAGGTAGCTCGTTTTGGAGACAACATGCGCAATGTCGCGGTCACCGAAGGCGACAAAGTGGAAGCGCAGATGCGACTCGGGTATTCGGTTCACGGCTATGGCGTTGGCGATTTAGCGGAGAGGCTAAAGGCCGTGACAGATGCCGAAATCGAAAGCCTCGCCAAGGACTATGACGACCACTATGCTGTGGCGAAACCCTTGCGAAAGGGAGGGGATCGGCGGAGCGCATTGCGTGAAGCTGCCCGCATCGAAGCGGGATTGCGGAATTTCTTGAGCGAAGGCAGCTTTTATGCCTTCACCGACACATTTGAAGATTTGCACGGCTTAGAGCAGCTTCCCGGCATCGCCGTTCAGCGGCTCATGGCTGATGGTTATGGCTTTGGGGGCGAAGGAGACTGGAAGACCGCGGCGCTAGTGCGGGCCATGAAAGTCATGAGCTCCGGTCTTCCTGGCGGCACGTCCTTCATGGAAGATTACACGTACCATTTCCGGGACGGCGGAAATGTTCTGGGTGCGCACATGCTGGAAGTCTGCCCCTCGATCGCCGAAGGACAACCAACGGTGGAGATTCATCCGCTTGGAATAGGAGGCAAAAGCGACCCTGTTCGATTGGTATTCACTGCGCGCGCGGGCCAAGCGGTAAATGCGACAGTCGTCGATGTCGGTGAAAGATTTCGCATGGTGGTGAACGTTGTCAACGTGGTTCCTCCCGAACAACCGCTGCCCAAGCTGCCGGTAGCGCGCGCCGTATGGAATCCCGAGCCGAATTTGAAGATTGCCGCAACTGCGTGGATTCTTGCCGGAGGCGCCCACCACACCGGCTTCAGTCAAGCTCTTACACCGGAGTACCTGGAAGATTTCGCATTAATGGCCGGTATGGAGTTTCTGCTGATAGATCACGAAACTACCGTCAGAGAATTCCAGAATGAACTCCGCTGGAATGACGTTTACTTTCGCCTGAACCACGGAACTTAGCGTGGTGACGGAGATATGTCGTGCAAGCGCTTACAGCCTCGCTTTCAGAACGGCCCCGCGTCACAAACAACCCTTCAGTCATCTAACTAGCTGTATGAATACCGTGAAGACAGTTCTGCTGCTTGGGCTGCTCAGCGGACTTCTGTTGTTTCTGGGCGAAGCGTTCGGCGGGCGTAACGGCCTATACGTCGGCCTGTTAATCGCTGTGGCCATGAATTTCTTCAGCTATTTTTTCTCAGATAAGCTGGCGTTGGCCACTTACAGCGCCCAGCCCGTCTCGCCCGAACAAAATGGCCAGATCTATAGTCGCGTCGCCCCGATTGTCGGTGGTTTGGCGCAGCGGATGGGCATACCAATGCCTCGGCTCTGGATTATCGACGATCCGTCGCCGAACGCTTTCGCAACAGGACGTAATCCAAACCATGCATCGGTGGCCTTCACCAGCGGTATTCTCAACACGATGTCCGACCCCGAAATAGAAGGCGTCGTAGCCCACGAACTCGGACATGTTCTCCATCGCGACATTTTGATCAGTTCGGTCGCCGCGACCATCGCCGCCGCGATTACATTTCTAGCGCGGCTAGGTTTCTGGTTTGGAGGGGGGAGCCGGGATGATGAGCGCGAAGGCGGCGGATTCGGCGCGCTGCTGATGATGGTTCTAGCGCCCATCGCCGCGCTGCTAATCCAAATGGCAATCTCGCGCAGCCGTGAACTGGATGCGGACGCGGCTTCGGCTAAGTACACAGGCCGGCCGTCTGAGTTGATCTCTGCGCTGCAAAAGCTGGACGTTTATTCGAAACGCATGCCGCTAGATGCTACGCCTTCTACAGCGCACCTGTTTATCATTCAGCCCTTTACGGGCGAGAGCTTGATGCGGCTGTTCTCGACCCACCCATCGACGGAAGAGCGCATCGCGCGGCTGCAGGCGATGCGCGGTTAGATTCTTGTATCGTCCATCTGTTGTTTAGGAACCGAACATAAGGCTGAAGAATGTCACTACACCGCAAATTACCGTCAAATTCAAGCTCAGAATTACGGCTAACGCAACGTATAACCTGCGTTCTCGCCGTGTTAACCTTCCTACGGTAGGCGTGACGTCTACAACCGGGTCGTTGACTGGAGGAAGCGCGTATCTGACCAATTCCGGCATGTAGCCCCAAGCAAACTTATCGGCCGTGGCTGCGAAATCGGTACTGCAACGCGATAACATGCTTGCTCCGGAACTTAGTCCAAAGGTAATATTCTTGTTCGTGCCCAACTTCGAAGTGTAAGGAGGCTAATCGTGAAAGGTTTTAAGCAGTTCTTGATGCGCGGTAACGTAGTCGACTTAGCGGTTGCCGTGGTGATGGGTGCTGCCTTCGGTGCTGTGGTCACCGCGTTAGTGAAAGACCTAATTACTCCAATCATAGCGGCCATTGTGGGTAAACCGGACTTCTCAGGGATCGTTTTTTCGGTTAATGGAAGTAAGTTTCCCATTGGCGACTTCATTAATGCATTAGTTTCCTTCTTACTGATTTCGGCTGCAGTTTATTTCTTTGTTGTTTTGCCGATTAACACCGTCATGGAACGTGTACGCAGGGGACAGGCGCCTCCCGATCCCACCACAAAGACTTGTCCGGAATGTCTGAGCACGATTCCCATTGCCGCGCGCCGCTGTGCCTTTTGCACCTCGGTGCTTAGCCAGTCGTAATCTTTGCAGTTAAAACAAGGACAGAGATCGTTCCGCCCAACGCTCGCGAATCTCTTGTTTCCAGCTCCCTCGCAGGGGCGCGCGCAACATTCTTTCGAATAGTTGCTCATCGTCCGTTTGGCCTTTGTACAGCCGCACAACATCGGCCAGGCTGACGCCCCCGGCGTCTCGATGGACCAGTTCAAGTTCGTCGCCCGTTTCCAGCGCGCCTTCTTCGGTGATCGCAAAGTAGATGCCGGCGTATCCGCTGCGCCAAAATCGCTTCACCATGTCGCTGCGCTGAAAGCGAATACCTAATTTGAAACAGGGCATCCGCGGCTGAGTGATCTGGAGTACGGCGGAACCCACTCTGAATTGATCGCCGATAAACGCCGTTTCTTCAGTTAGTCCCGACAGCGTGAGATTTTCGCCGAACGCACCCCAAGGCAGCTCCATTTCCGGCAGTTCGGCGGCCCAGTACGGAAAATGTTCAGAAGCATAGGCGTAAACGGCTTTGTATGGGCCACCGTGAACGCGTAAGTCGGCCTGCCGGTCGCCAGCCAGATTATGCCGGCGGACGGCAACGCGGCCTTCGATGGGCTTTTTGAAGATGCTGGTTAGCACCACCTTGTCTCCTAAGAAGACCTCTTGCGGTTGCCCGACATTAACTGAAAGAACGCGTATCATCTAACTTATTGGATGGCTCAAGCAATGCTGTGATTCACGCCGAGGCGGGCCGTGAGCGTCTTCGGAAGCTCTTACGCCAGGATATCTTTTACAACAATCGCCGGTTTCTCGGTGCCGGTAAGCTTCTGATCCAAGCCTTGATACTTAAATGTAAAGCGCGTGTCTTCAATGCCGAATTGATGGAGAATGGTCGCGTTCAGATCGCGGATATGGACCGGATCTTTGACGATGTTGTAGGAAAATTCATCCGTCTCGCCGTGTACCGCGCCGCCCTTAATACCAGCGCCGGCCATCCATATGGAGAAGCATTTCGGGTGATGATCGCGGCCGTAGTCTGACTGCGTAAGCTTGCCCTGGCAGTAGATGGTGCGGCCAAATTCTCCGCCCCAAATGACGAGAGTATCGTCCAGCAGCCCGCGAGACTTCAAATCTTGAACCAGCGCGTAAGCGCCTTGATCGATATCCCGGCACTGGCTCGGCAAGACTTCGGGAATCGCGCTGTGAACGTCCCATCCGCGATGGTAGATCTGCACGAACCGAACGTCGCGTTCCACGAGCCGGCGCGCCATGAGGCAGCAGTTTGCGAAGGTGCCCGGTTTATTCGCATCGTCACCGTAGAGTTTGAAAGTGCTTTCCGGCTCCTTTGAAATATCGGTGAGTTCCGGCACGGAAGTTTGCATCCGGAAAGCCATCTCATATTGCGCGATGCGCACCTGAATTTCAGGATCGGCGATTTTTGCCATCTCAATCCGATTTAGCTCGTCGGTCGCGTCGAGCATGCGGCGGCGGATTTTTTGCGGGACGCCGTCTGGATTGTTGATGTATAAAACCGGGTCGCCCCCGGAGCGGAGCGCAACCCCCGAGTACTGGCCCGGAAGGAAGCCCGAACTCCAGAGACGAGCCGAAATGGCTTGGACGTTGGCCTTGGGATTTGAATGTGTCGCGTTCAACACGACAAAGGTAGGCAGATCCTGGTTCAAACTGCCGAGACCGTAGGAAATCCACGCGCCGACGCACGGTTTTCCAGCAATCATAAAGCCGGTTTGCATGAAAGTAACAGCCGGGTCGTGATTGATCGCGTCAGTGTTCAACGACCGGACGATGGCGATATCGTCAGCCATTTTTGCTGTGTATGGTAGTAACTCAGAGATCCAAGCCCCGCTTTGGCCGTGCTGAGCGAACTTGAATATGCAGGGCGCGACTGGGAACCGCGTTTGGCCGGATGTCATTGTGGTGAGCCGCTGGCCCTGCCGGATTGAATCCGGCAAATCCTTGTCGAACCACTGCTGCATGGCTGGCTTGTAATCGAAAAGCTCCATCTGGGGCGGCGCGCCTAGCATATGCAGGTAAATGGCGCGTTTTGCCTTTGGGGGGAAGTGGGGCAAGCCGGGAAGACCGCCGACCGCTTTCTTTTCCGCGGCAGCGGCGGCATGCCTTTGAAGCAAAGTGTACAGTGCGAGCGATCCAAGACCTCGTGCCCCCCGAGCGAGCAATTGCCGCCGGGTTTCAACCATGATGCGTTCCTGGGTCAGGTCCATTTTTGTTCCGTCTATTTCTCTAAAGTCTCATCCAGGTTGAGCATTTCATTCGCAACCATAGTCAGCGCCGCGAACTTGGGCTTGGCAAGATCGGCGTCGGTGACTGACGCGCCGGTCTTCAGCAGCTTTGAAGCATCGTCGGATGCGGACGTGTAGTAAGCGAAGAAATCCTTGTAAGATTGGCTCAAAACGTCTGTTTCTTTCTTGCTCAGTTGCCGTGCGAGCACGTGGCTGGACATGTAGCTCAATTCACGATCAAGTTGCTTGTTTGACTTGATCGCATTCTGCGCGAGGACGCGCGCCGCTTCAACAAACTGCACGTCATTCATCGTGACCAGCGCTTGCAACGGCGTATCGGTACGTTCACGGCGCACGGTGCAGTTTTCGCGTGAAGGCGCATTGAAAATGTCCATAGAAGGTGGGGGCGCCGAACGCTTCCAAAACGTGTAAATACTTCGGCGGTAAAGATTGTCCCCGCTGTCCTGCTGATAGACACGAGTGTTGCTTTGCTCCATCGCCACGGTCTCCCAAATCCGTGATGGTTGATACGGCTTGACGCTAGGCCCACCGATTTCGGGTCGCAGCAGTCCGCTTGCAAACAGGGCATAGTCGCGTACCATTTCCGCATCCATACGGAAACGCGGGCCGTGGGCAAGCAGCCGATTCTGCGGATCGGCTGCTGTTTTTTCGGGAGTCGTTGCGGCCGATTGGCGGTAGGTCGCAGACATCACCATCATCTTGAAGAACCGCTTGACATCCCAACCGGACTCGCGAAAGTCGACAGCGAGCCAATCTAACAGTTCTGGATGGCTCGGCGGCTCTCCTTGCGATCCGAAATCCTCCGCCGTTCTGACGATGCCCGTTCCGAAGATCTCCTGCCAGAAACGATTCACCGTAACGCGCGCCGTAAGAGGATTGCCGGGATCTACGATCCACATCGCCAGTCCCATGCGATTGCGCGGCATGTCCTGTGTCATCGGCGGCAACACGCTCGGCGTGTTGGGATGCACTTCTTCGCGCATCTGATCGTACTGGCCGCGATAAAGAACATGCGCGACGGGCTGCGCGTCTGTGCGCTCGCGCATCACCAATGTGGTGGCCGAGCGCTTCCATATGCCATACAGTTCTTCGTCTGTCTCACGTAGTTGAGCGGCGAGTTTCGCGGTGGCTGCGTCAGCGGAATACGTATAGAAAGTTGCAAGGGCGTTCTTGTCGGCGTCGGAAAGCTGATCGGGCGATCTTTTCGCAGCCGCGCCGAACCGGCTTGCGAGATACAGCAATTGCGCATCCTGCGCACCTACCATCTGGCGGAGAATGCGGAAATCCGCAACGCCGCCTCCTTCGAAGTACTGCTTGTCGTCGTTCCCCAGCGTGACGGGTGCGCTCGATTTCATGGAGGCAGCAAGTTGAGGAAGATCCTCCGGCCGCCCAATCACGACCACAGGTGCACCATTCACATACATGTTGATGCCGCGCCGCCGGCCGCTGCCGTTATAGGCAATTACCAGGTGATACCAGGTGTTCGGAATGAATTTATATTCGGGTGCAGGGCGGCCGCTGATGCCTTTGCCATCCGGTCCATTGAAATAAATGGTGGGGGCATGATCGTAGATTCCAAGATTCCCTTTATCAATCTTGAGCGTCCAGCCGCGATGTTTCGTCTCGCCTTGCTTTTCGCCGGGCAAAACATCGAATTGGCTCGCGACTGCACCGGTTTCGTCCGACTTCGGAAAGAAGATCCAGGCCGCGATCGTGAAGGGTTTGTTCGAATCGATTTCGGAAACGGCTGGTAGAGTTACCTTGCCTCCTTTTGCGAACTGTAAACCTTTGGCTCCGGGAACAGAGGTGTCGATTACGCTGACTTCCTTAGAAAGCGAAACGGGCTGCTCGACACCCGAACGGACGGATTTGGCGCCCTCTTCTGAGACTTGAAATTGTAGAACCTGTGATGCAGGCGCGTAGGAAGCAGCCTTCGCGCTGATATTGGAGAGCCAATCCGCGATGCTCTGGCTGGCTTTGCTGCGCTCGCTTGCAAGTTCCGCCGTGAGTGAATCTTCTTGAGCTGTCAACTGCTCCCACTTGGTGCGATCGGCTGCCAGCGGCACGTGCACAGCCGGCGGAGTGTCCTGAATATTCAGGTCCATGGGCGTCTGAGTGGTGTTGCGGAAGAACGACGTCAGCGAATAATAGTCCTTTTGCGAAATCGGGTCGAACTTATGGTCGTGGCACGTCGCGCAGCCAACGGTGAGCCCCATCCAAACCGTTCCGGCGGTGTCGGCGCGATCTTTGGCATACATCGCTGCCACTTCCGGAAGAATGGCGCCGCCTTCGTCCGTAGTTATGTTGCAGCGTTGGAAGCCCGACGCTACGTTCTGATCCAACGTTGCATTCGGCAGCAGATCGCCCGCGAGTTGCTCAATCGTGAAACGATCGAACGGCATGTTTTTGTTGAACGCGTTGATGACCCAGTCGCGATAGGGCCACATCTCGCGGTAATTGTCAAAGTGCAGTCCGTTCGTGTCGGCATAGCGGGCGGCATCCAGCCAATAGCGCCCACGATGTTCGCCGTAATGCGGCGAGGCGAGCAAACGGTCAACTACTTTCTCATAGGCGTTGGGCGATTTATCTTTAACGAACGCATCTGCTTCCGCTGGAGTTGGAGGAAGCCCCGTGAGATCGAGAGTGACACGGCGAATCAGTGTATGTCGATCCGCTTCCGGAGCCGGTTTGAGATTGTTCGCTTCCAACTTCGCGAGGACGAAGCGATCGATATCGTTGCGCGGCCATGTTCCGTCCTTTACCCGCGGAGGCGCGGTCTTTTTGGGCGGAATAAAGGCCCAATGCTGAGTCCATTTGGCTCCCTGCGCAATCCATCGCCGCAGCGTGTCTTTTTGTTCGTCGGTCAGCGTTTTGTGTGAAAACACAGGAGGCATGCGGAAAGCCGGATTGTCCGAATAGATCCGCTTAATCAACAGACTTTCGTCAGGCTTGCCCGGCACGATGGCAGCACCGTTCTTGCGCGGCGCTAAAGCGCCCTCCTGAATATCCAATCTGAGGTCCACCATTCGTGTCCCCTTGTCCGGGCCATGGCAAAGAAAACATTTGTCTGACAATATGGGCCGGACTTGGCGCTGAAAGTCAACCTGTCCACCGCCGGTTGCCGCAGCGGAACCAGTCGAGGTCGCAAACAGGGTGAACAATAGAAGAAACATCAGATCTGTCGTGCGGTAACAGACACTATACCGCTATCGCTTCTATAGTTCTCTGGCTCTATCGTTCGAAATCTATGTAGCCGCGTTGAGGATCTGTGTTCAGCAGAGTCACACGAATCTTATCTCCGACATCCACCTCACGCTCGCCGTGCATAAGACGCCCTTCGATAGGAGGATTCAGAACGCGCACAAAAACTCCTTTGGCAGAGACGCCTGTGATTACTGCATTGAAACTTTGTCCCTTACGATTGCGAAAGGCCAGTGCCGCCGCGCGTTTGCCCATGGTGCGTTCCACTTTGCGCGCCGCATCCTCTTTCAGTGTGCAATTGCGAGCAATTTGGTCGAGTTCACCATCGAAGTAAGGAGCGGGCTGTTTTGTTAGCTCTGCTTTGATTAGCCGCTGCGTCACTAGATCTGCGAAGCGGCGGTTCGGCGCTGTCGAGTGCGTGTAGTCGTGCGCTGCGAGCGCGAAGTGACCCTGTGGTGGATCGCCCGCGCGGGAGAGCACGTATTCGCCGGGTCCCATCAGCTTGACAAGGGCGAGGGACAGATCAGCGTAATGCAGTTCGTCTATCAATTTTTGCCGATTCAGAAATGCGGCCAGCGCTGAGGAATCCGGCTCGGCAGGCAGATTCATACCATAAGACGCAGCCAATTGCACGATGCGCGGCCATCGCCTGGGCGTCTTTACGACGCGGCGAACGATGGACAGCCCCGCATGAGTTAGCCTTTGGGCCATCACCTCGTTTGCGGCAATCATGAAATCTTCGATTAGGTTGGTAGCCCGATTTGCATGCCGCGCGGCGATGCCTCGCACCTCGCCATCGTCCATAATTGGCTGTGCTTCGATACGGTCGAAATCGAGCGCGCCGAGGCGATGCCGCTGCTCACGTAAGTTGCAAGCGGCTTCGTCCTGCAGTTTAAGCTGGGCTTGCAGTTCGGTGGCGGCTGCAACGTTCGGCGGCGGGGCAGCCTTACCTTCCAGCCAAGGCCCTATGGCGTCATAGACAAGCTGGAACCGATTTCTGACCGCCGCGCGATACACGTCAGAGGATAAAATCGACCCGTCATTCGCAACCAGCATTTCCACCACAACGGCAAGACGATCGCTATCCGGAGAAAGCGAAGTCGTACCGTTCGATAGCGCCAGCGGCAGCATTGGAAAGATGCGAGCCGGGGTATAGACC
>DASREJ010000082.1:0-38528 GCA_035652115.1 Bryobacteraceae bacterium | reverse complement strand
AAGGCGCGGCAATTGGTGCTGGAGCAGGCGCGGGCGCGGGAACAGCCGCACAGGTCGCCACCTCTGGGCAGAAGGTCAAAGTGCCCGCGGAAACACGGCTGACATTTACTCTCCAGAACCCAATTCTTTTCTGATAAGCTGAGCACCACGTGGCTGTAACCTGGAGCGGTCCGTTTCAGATACTCCGAGCCGGAACGACTCCTCCGCATGTCAGCAGAAACAACTTCTCAACAAATCGCCCTCGTCACAGGCGGCAGCCGAGGAATTGGCCGAGCTATCGTTGAAGAACTTTCGCGCACGCACCAGGTCATTGCCACATACAACACGAATCGCCAAGCGGCGCAAGAAGTAGCCGACGCCACGGGTGCGGTAATTCTGCCGTGTCAACTGGGCGATGCAGATTCCCGTCGGGAGCTGCTGGATACCATCAGGCGGGACTTTGGACACGTAGATTTGCTGACAAACAATGCCGGGATGGCGCCACGAGAACGGCGCGACATTTTGGAGGCGAGTCCTGAAAGCTTCGACGAATTGTTCGCTACAAACTTGAAGGGCCCCTATTTTCTAACTCAGGAAATCAGCCGTTGGATGCTGGAGCGAGAAGTCGGAAGGATCGTTTTCGTAGGCTCGATTTCAAGCTTTACGGCATCGACAAATCGTGGGGATTATTGCATGACGAAAGCGGCTATCAGCATGGCAGTGAAGCTGTTCGCCGCGCGTCTGGCGCCGCACAATATTCAGGCATTCGAAATTCAGCCCGGAATCATTCGCACTGATATGATCGCGTCGGTAGCGGCGGCTTACGACAAGCGAATTCAGGACGGCCTTCTGCCGCAACGGCGAATGGGCGAACCGGCCGACGTCGCGCGCGCAGTAAGGTCTATCGCCGATGGATTGCTCGACTACTGCACAGGACAAACGCTGCACGTCGATGGTGGATTTCACCTGAGGACGCTGTGAGTTGATATGAACATGGAAACGTTAGATGCAGCCGAAGTGCGTGTCCTGGGATCGTTGATTGAGAAGGAGGCGACGACACCCGAGTACTATCCGCTGTCCTTGAATGCCTTGATCAACGCGTGCAATCAGAAATCAAATCGCGATCCGGTCGTCGAATACGACGAGGATACCGTTTACGATGCGGCAACTCGACTGCGCGAGAAGAGGTTCGCTTTGTTGAATACGGGAAGCGGCCGTGTCAATAAATATAGCCAGCGCATTTCCGAAACGCTGAACCTGGGCCGCCGGGAACTTGCAGTTCTATGCACGCTACTTCTCAGAGGCGCGCAGACATTGGGCGAGATCAAAGACCGGAGCGAACGAATGTTCAACTTTGCGGATCTCGCCGAGACTGAATCCGTTCTTGAGAAGTTAGCGGAGTGGCCGGGCGGGGCATTGGTCAAGAAGCTCGCGCGGCAAGCGGGACAAAAGGAGGCGCGTTATGCGCATCTGCTGTCGGGCGAGCCCGTGTGGGAAACTACCGCGGCTTCTGAAAGCCACTCCGTTCCTGCTCCGACTAAAGTGGCACAACTCGAATCGGACTTGCAGCGCTTGAGATCTGATTTTGAAGAGCTGAAGCAACGGTTCGAAGCACTGGAGCAGCAGTTGCGATGACTTGGTTCCGTCAGTGAACAGCCCCGCTAATGAGACTGTAGAGAAGAACCGCCAGGACAATAGCGGTAATGAGAACGTATTTTCTATCGCGTTCGATTGCAAATCCGACAAGCGCAAAAGCGACACGCGCGATGGGCGTCGCGATCAGCAGCAAAATTCCAAGCTGAACGATGGAGCGAGCGCGCCCGAAAAGCGCTCCTTTGATGATCTCTCCGGCGTGCCGGTCAATGGCTGGTTGACTTACGAATTGCGTAAAGTTAACCTGCTCGCTGCCATGACGGAATAGATAGTAAATACCGCCAGCCAGAACCACTGCGCCCGCAATCAGGACACCGGTACGTAACAACACGCTGATCATCTGTTCGATGTCGAAATCTGAAATCTTGGCTTTCTCGCTCGGCGGTATAGAGGGCGAAGTGTCTCTCATATTCGTCCTTTGATGCCGTTGTAGATCATTTCGAGAGCGATAACGCCGACAACGAGAGCAAATGCTCTTCGCAATAGCGGGACCGGTAAACGCGGCAGAAATTTTGCGCCTATAAGCGATCCTGCCAGCACGCCCAGCATGACCGGAAACGCGATAGCGGGATTAACATAACCACGGCTGAGATATAGGCTCGCGCTGGCGGCAGCCGTAACACCGATCATGAAGTTGCTGGTTGCCGTCGAGACCTTGAACGGAATGCGCATAGCCTGATCCATGGCGATGACCTTAAGGGAGCCGGACCCGATTCCCAGCAGTCCAGATACGGTTCCGGCCCCGAACATCAGGCCGAAACCTGTCTTAACGCGATGAACCTCGTAATGCTCAGGGCCTTGCCGCGTTCGATAAACGCCATTCAGTTGCAAGCGATCGGCAAGGCGATCTGGTGGCAGCGGCGTCGTTTCCGTTTTATGCTCGCGGCTCGCCTGCCATGCCGATTGCAGCAAGATGATCCCAAACAGAATGCCGAGGGCGGCGGTGGGGATATGTGCGCCTAAATAGGCACCAAATACAGCACCCAACGTAGTGGCAATCTCGAGAAACATGCCGATACGAATGCTGGAATAGCCGTCTCGCACATATGCTGCCGCCGCGCCCGAAGAAGTCGCAATCACCGATACGAGACTTGCGCCGATTGCGTAATGGAGGTCCACACCCAGAAAGAGTGTGAGGACGGGAGTCACGATGACACCACCGCCAAGGCCCGTCAGCGAACCGACAAAGCCGGCCAAAATGGAGGCCGTCAGAACGATGGGAGTGAATTCGGCGCTAGTCATTCGGCGTCATCGGGAATGATGCACTCAGTTTGGGCATAATTGAGTACTGGGTTGAGTAATAGCTTGAGTAATGAATTGAGTACCGGGCTTCCATGAAAGTTCTAACATTCTTCTTTATCCTGCCGCTCGCACAACTTTTTGCGCAGCAGCAAGCACTACCGCGTGTGCAATCTCCCGAGATAGCCAGCGATGGACGCGTGACGTTTCGTTTGCGAGACCCCAATGCGCAGCAGGTTGTCGTGAACATTGCAGGCGCGGCGCAACCTCTCGCCATGCAGAAAGACGCCGATGGTGTTTGGTCTGCTACTAGCGAGCCGATGCAACCGGATCTTTACAGCTATACGTTCCGAGCGGATGGCGTCGCGCTGCTCGATCCGTCCAATCCGGCTATTGTTCCCAATCTGCTCAATCCGAGTAGCGTGTTGCATGTCAGCGGTAGCTCGCCGCAACCTTGGGAGCAGACCGACATCCCGCATGGCGAAGTACATCATCATTTCTACAAATCAGCAATCGTTGGTGACAACCGTCATTTTTACGTCTATACACCGCCTGGGTACGACCCGCAGAAGAAAACACGTTATCCAGTGTTATATCTGCTGCACGGCTACAGCGACGACGCGAATGCCTGGAGCGAGGTCGGACACGCGAACTGGATTTTGGATTCGCTGATTGCGGCCGGGCAAGCCCGGCCCATGATTATCGTCATGCCGCTTGGTTATGGCGCGCCGGCAATCTTGCATCCCAATCCTACCGGTGGGGGCGCCCTTTCGAATGCCTCGCTGCGGGAGCAAAACTACAACAACTTCCGGTCAGCGCTAATTGATGAAGTAATGCCGATTGTCGAGAAAACTTATCGAGTCGATACCAACAGAGAATCGCGCGCTATTGCCGGGCTGTCTATGGGCGGAGCGGAATCTTTGTTGACTGGCTTGAACCGTCTGGACAAATTCGCCTGGGTAGCGTCGTTCAGCGCCGGCGGGTTGAGCGACGATTTTGCGACCGATTTTCCGCAATTAAACTCGGCGGCAAACAGCAAGCTTCGCTTATTGTGGATTGCCTGCGGAACCGAAGATCGCCTTATCACGGTAAACAGAAACTTGGTTCAGTGGCTGAAGGGCCAAAGCATTAACGTGACGCCCATCGAAACCCCGGGAATGCACACCTGGATGGTTTGGAGACGGAACCTGGTTACGCTGGCGCCGCTGTTGTTTGCAAAGAACAACGGCTCACAGCGGCCGACCCAATAAAGGAAAAGGCCGAATGGACAACGTCCATCCGGCCTTTCTTCCCGGAGCGGTGGTGTAGCCCGAGAAAGGAAATTACTTAATCTGGTCGCCAGGCGTATGGGGAGCCGCGTTATTGCTGGCTACCACGCCCTGGTTCACATAGATGGTCACGTCCACGCGGCGGTTCTGTTGACGATCTTGCGCCGTCCGATTGTCGTTTACCTGATGAGTGGTGCCCATGCCCGCGGGCGTTAGGATGCGCCGGATCGGTACGTTGCCCGATTGCTCCAAATAAGTTATAACCGCCTGAGCTCGCTGCTCACTCAAAGTCTGGTTGCGAGATGCCTTCCCCGTTGGATCGGCAAACCCGGCAACTTCGATGATGTAAGCCTTATCATTCTGGGTTTCCTGGGCAAGCTGGTCAAGCGTCTGCTTGCTTTCGTCAGTTAGAGCAGAACTGCCGTACTTAAAGTAAACAGTCTTTTTATCTGTTTGCGTATAGTTATCCAAATTGGAGACACGGCCGTTGACATCAACTACGCCCTGATTCGCTTGGTCGGCTTCGGTCTTCACCTGGGTAACTTGCTGTTGGGTTTGTTTCTCCTGGTCTTCTAACTGACCTTGGCGGTTTTCCATCTGGCCCGCCCTGCTCTCTAAAGTCGTTGCGCGGCCTTCAAGATTTCCAGCACGGCCTTCAAGGCTACCCGTGCGGGCTTCAATGGGCGCTACGCGGGTATCGATCTGGCGCGATGCGCGCATCGAATTGGGGTCGAACACGACGCGGTCCGCCACCAGCTCGCCTTTTTCATTCCCTTTGCCCTGCGCTTCAATCTGCAGACCTGGGAGCAAAGAGGCGGCATCCATCGTCGATTTGCCCTTGAAGAAGCCTTTCTTTAGCTGAATCTTAGTAGTCTGGGTGAGATCAACGGTGCCGATGGAATCGTCGGACGAGCGCAGCTTCACCGTGTCGCCGTCGCGCGAAACAATCACCCCCTGCACCTTTGCTTTCTGTCCGGCTGTGAACGTGTGAGTGGTGGGCTCCACCCTAGCCAGACCCAATCCGGCGGTTAACAGTAATGAAACTGACAAACCGGCGAGGGTTCGAACTGGTTTAGATGTACTTAGCGGTGTCATAGTCATGCGGTCTCTCTTCTATTTGGAAGATTTTGAGTCTACAAGCCCATCTCGTATTCTTTCGTGGACCTGACCGTTAGACGCTGACTATTTCAGCTTGTAACTGGAATTTTGAGCCATCTGGAAGATTGCGCGGTCTACCGGTACCGAAGGCCTACGGTGATATAAACGAAGCTTGCCCAGCAGAAATGCCTTTTACGGGTGGTGGGTTCTCGCGACGGCATTTGCCACCTTTGGCCTTGCTGTCGGCATTCCCTACTACAACCAATCTTTTTTTTACGATTATTTTCAAAAGACCTTCCACTGGCAACTCAAGCAGATCACGCTCGGCTTTCCCTTAGCCGCCATCCTGACCATCTGGGTCGGCCCGCTTCTAATCCCGCATTTCAGTCCACGAAAGCTGATCATCGCCGGTACAGGATTAACAGCTATTGCCTTCTTCGGCTTCAGCATGATGAAGGGATCTTTGGCTGTCTACTACTTCCTATTTTTTATCTACACGGTTGGGTATCTGTTTAGCGGGCCGATCCCACACCAGATTCTGGTGTCCTACTGGTTTCGCAGGAAACGCGGCAGCGCTATGGGAATCGTTTACGTCGGAGTCGGCTTGTTCGGTGGAATAGCGCCATTTTTCATTCGTCCCATCACGGCGAAGTACGGCTTTCAGGCGGCGCTGATGGCAATCGGGGCTGCCATGTTTCTGGCGTGGCCGCTCGCGATATTCCTTTTGAAAGATAAACCCAGCGAAATGGGCCAGCATCCCGATGGGTTGGCGACGGCTCCCGCTGACGTTCACGCGGCTCCGCACAGCTTCGGATATCTGCTGCGCAGTTGGCCGTTCTGGTTGTTGCTGTTGGGAAGCATCTGCTCCATCGGATCGATCGGCTCCATCAACTTCCACATGAAGTTTGTCTTCCGCGATGCAGGATACGCCGATCAAAAAGTTCTCGATGCCACTTGGGCCGTCTCCACAACTCTGATTTTGTGGTCGAGTATCGTGGGGCGTTTGGGCATCGGATATCTTGCCGACATCTTTTCGAAAAAGCTGGTTATGACGGCAACCTATTTCGTCGTGGCTGGAACGATTTTGCTGCTGTTGTGGGTGAACCCGGCGCATCAGTACACTCTGTACGTGTTCTCGCTCGTCTTTGGGTTCTCTATGGGAGCCGATTATTTCCTGATTCCGTTAATGGCGGCGGAACAGTTTGGCATCAATACTCTGGCGCGCGCGATGGCGATCATTTTGCCGGTAAACACGATTGGGCAGACATGGTGTCCGGAGTTCGTTTCCATTTTGCGAGAGCATTATCCGAGCTACGTGATGCCGATGATCTTTGTACTGGCGATCAGTGTCGCTGGAGCAATAGCCATCGCATTGATGCCGTCCGACAGTGAGGCCGCAGGGGTGACGCGCCAAGCGGAGCCGATCGGGGCCGAGAGAAAATATTGATCATGACGGAAAAAGCGACATTTGGAGCCGGCTGCTTCTGGGGAGTGGAAGCGACCTTTCGAGAGATCGACGGCGTAGTCGACGCGGCTTCGGGTTATGAAGGCGGCACGCTGGCTGATCCCACGTATAAAGACGTCTGTACCGATCGGACGGGACATGCCGAGGTGGTTGAAGTTGAGTACGATCCAACCAAAGTCAGCTATGAAAAGCTGCTGGACGTCTTCTGGGGCGCGCACGACCCCACCCAGGTTAATCGTCAAGGGCCCGACGTCGGGACGCAATACCGCAGCGTCATCTTCTTTCACACGCCGGAGCAGGAACAAATTGCGCGAGCTTCCAAAAACAAGCAGGACTCGTCAGGCCGCTTCAAGCGCCCCATTGCAACGCAAATTGTGCCGGCGCAAACCTTCTACCGCGCGGAAGAATATCATCAACAGTACTTGGCAAAGCGCGGCTTAAGGCACTGTCATATTTAGGCGTCCGCAAGGAAAGAATTAGCTTGGGTTCGAGTTCGAAATTGGGGCGTTAATATTGCTCGGCGCGCTCTCATTGCGCGGGCTTGTGCAACTCAGTTCGCCTAAGCAGCCAGCTCGTTCGTATGTTGCTTGAAGTACTCGATGGTGAGCCGCATGCCCTCGTCGAACGAAACTTTGGGTTGCCAGCCTAACAACTCTTTCGCCTTTGTGATATCGGGCCGGCGAAGCTTGGGATCGTCGGAAGGCAAGGGCCTGAACTCGATCCCGATTTCAGCATCGAAGCGCGCTCGAATACGATTTGCGAACTCGAGGATGGACATTTCCGTTGGGTTCCCTAGATTGACGGGATAACGCTCATCCGATTCGCTCAATAGCAGAAGCCCGTCGATCAGATCCGACACGTAGCAGAAACTGCGAGTTTGAGATCCGTCACCGTACACGGTGAGATCTGCGCCACGCAATGCTTGATCGATAAAAGCCGGAACAACACGACCGTCGTTTAACGACATCCGTGGCCCATAGGTGTTAAAGATCCGGGCGATGTTGGTGCGTACGCCGTAGACGCGATGATAAGCCATGGTCAGCGCTTCGGCGTAGCGCTTGCTTTCGTCATAACAGGAGCGCAGGCCGACCGGGTTGACGTTGCCCCAATATGTTTCCGTTTGGGGATGTTCTAACGGGTCGCCATAACACTCTGAAGTTGACGTGAGCAAAAATCGCGCATTATGCTGGCGCGCGATCTCAAGCATGTTTCTAGTGCCGGTTGAGCCGGATTCCAGCGTTTCTAACGGGTGCTTAAGGTAGTCGACAGGACTCGCGAGTGAGGCCAAATGAAAGACAAAATCGACCGGACTATCGACACTGAAAGATTTGCAAACATCCTGCTCCAAAAACTCGAAGCTAGAATGACCGGTCAGATGTTCGATATTGTCGCGGTGGCCGGTAATCAGATTGTCCAGCGCAAGGACTTGATGGCCGCGTTCAATGATGCGATCACATATGTGTGATCCAATGAAGCCAGCAGCCCCGGAAATCACATATCTCACGTTTTCCTATGGTATCCAAGCTACGCAAAATCTCTCTCCAAGACATCTATGAGTTTGGGACAGCGAAACCCAAGGAATGAACATTAGCGTGATTGTGTTGAGAGCCGTCCTGCTGGCTCTTATTGTCTGTTCTGTCTGGTTGTTCTGGCTGCGTTTCGGGAAAGTAGTTGAGCGGATACTGAAGGCTCGCAAGGATGCCGATTTCAAACTCGCGCCAGTCAGCCGCCGGGTTTGGGATTTCTTTTGGGAGGTGTTGTGCCAGGCGAAAGTCATTCGGGAACGGCCGCTCCCCGGCCTTGCACACGCGTTCGTGTTTTGGGGATTCTGTGCGTTCGCGCTGGTCACGCTTAATCACATCGCGCTTGGATTCGGCGCACCATTTTTCGACTGGCATTCATGGTTCGGCGGTTTTTACTATTGGTTTGCGTTCGCGTTTGCGGCCTGCTGCGCGGTATCGATCGCCGGACTTGCGTTCCGTCGATTCATTATTCGACCCGTATGGCTAGGCCCGTTATCGCCGGAATCCGGGTTAATTGCGCTACTCATTTTCATCCTGATGGTGACGTATATGCCAATGTGGTGGGTCGCGGATGGGTCGGTAGCCGGAACTATTCTGTGGTGGGTACATACGTTGACGCTGCTTGCGTTCCTGCCGCTCATTCCGCACACAAAACATCTGCATCTTGTACTAAGCCCGGTAACCATATTTCTGGAACGCAATGGCTTCAGCCATATCCCGCCACTTGCTGGAGATGAAGATTTCGGGCTAGTGGCGGGTAAGGACATTACGCAGATCACCGCGCTCCAAGCGTATTCATGTGTCGAATGTGGAAGGTGTACCGAGCATTGCCCGGCAAATAACACAGGTAAGGAGTTAAATCCCAAGCTGATTGCGCTGGGATTGAGAGGCTACCTCAACCAGTGCGGAAACGACAGTGAGACGCAGATACTGGATGCGACTGTGCCGCACGAAATGATCTGGCAGTGCACCACCTGCGGATCATGCGAATATCAATGTCCTGTAGGCATTCAACATTTGCCGATGATCATTGGTCTGCGGCGGGGCGCGGTCAATACCGGGGCTTGGGAAGACGAATACGGCACGAAGCTGTTCTTGAATCTGGAGCGAAATGGCAACGCTATGGGGTTCTCACAAGCAGAACGCGACAAATTTATTGCGAAGCAGCAAATCCCCATTTTCGACGGATCGCAAGAATACTGTTTGTGGCTCGGTTGTATGGGCGCTTACGATCCGCAAGGCCGCGAGATTATTAGCGCGTTCGCGACGGTCATGAGGCATCTGGGAACATCGTTCGGCGTTCTCAAAAAGGAACGCTGTACGGGCGATCCCGTTCGGCGACTAGGCAACGACCTCGTTTTCGGACAATTAGCTGAGACCAATCTTTCGAGTATCCAGGCCGCCGGCGTGAAAAAGATCGTTTCTATCTGTCCCCACTGCGTTCGAACCATCGCGGACGATTGGCGCGAATACGGTGCGGAGGTTACGATCGAACACCACAGTGAGTTTCTGGCGCGCCACCAGGAGAAGCTACCCTCAAAAGCGAACGGCGAACGCATCGTCTATCACGATCCTTGTTACTTGGGTCGTTATCGCGGCGTGTACGATCAGCCAAGAGAAGTGATTGGACGTGTGGCGACAGTGGTGGATCCACCGCGTGCACGCGAGCGAAGTTTTTGTTGCGGCGCGGGCGGCGGACTCGTGTTTCTCGGGGAAGAGACTGGGCAGCGAGTCAATGAGACGCGCGTGAAAGAGTTGGTCGCCACCGGCGCAAAAACCATTGGCGCAGCGTGCCCGTTCTGCAATAGCATGTTTCGCGATGCGCTGGCTTCGACGGCGCCTGAGAATGCTCCGCGCTTGCTCGACATCGCGCAAATTGCAGCGGAGTCTCTATCTCCACCCGAGAGTTCGTCAGCAAATTAGATTCATCCATTTAGATCTAGTCGGGTTGCTGGTGAAAATGCACCACCAGCGGTGCAGGTTGGCCGGCTCTCCGGCAACGAAGGTTTTTGTTTTCTTGCAGTTATCCTTGGCAAGCAATTTGCCTTCTGGTATGGCGTGACACGGCAACGTGATCGGAACTAAGGGGAGGAGAAACAAAATGAAAACGAAATTATTCGCTTTATTGCTTTTGGCCAGCAGCTCAATGTTTGCGGCGGGACGGGTATTTTTTGGCGTGAGTGTGGGCGTCCCGATGGCTTATGCACCACCGCCGCCACCGGTGTATGCGACCTACGCGCCGCCATACGCGAGGCCTGGATACACCTGGGTCGGCGGCTACTACTACCCGGTCGGACCGCGCTGGTATTGGCATACCGGCTATTGGGCAAGGCCGCCTTACGTTGGAGCTCGCTGGTACGCGCCGCGCTATTACCGCGGCCACTACTATGGCGGCTATTGGCGGCGCTAATTATCAGCCATCTTTAATAGCAGATTTTTTGCCGAGGCAATCAAGGTGGAGACTAAGGTCTCCACCTTTTTTTATGCGAAGAGCGTTTCAAAATACGGTGCTATGGTGAGAACGAGGCACTAGCCCGTGGGTATTCGAAAAGCCGGGTGGGCAGCAGTTTCAGCTTGTATTTTTCTTGGGACTGCGTTTGCCGTGGACCACAACCTGCCGCGCCCGTTCCGGGAATATCCGGGAATTGAATACCGGCTGGGCTCCATTCCTCTGCCTCCTGATTATCAAGAAAGAACCGAATGGACGTTTGTGCGGCTGATGTATCCGCCGGGTTGGAATAACGGCTATGCAGGGCGCGACAATCCCGACTGGACCGAAGGCGATTCTTTGTGGAGCCAGGATTTTCCGCGTGCGGATCGTCATTTTGCGGAAGCGGTGAGGCGTCTTACGCGCATTCAAGTCCGTTCAGTTGAGCAGATAGTCAATCTCGATGACGGCTCAGAAGTCTACAACTGGCCGTGGATCTACGCAGTGCAAGTTGGGGAATGGGGAATCACGGATGCCCAGGCTGCCAAGCTGCGAGATTACCTTTTGCGTGGCGGCTTTTTCATGGCAGACGATTTCCACGGCACCGTGGAGTGGCAGGTTTTTCAAGAGAGCATGAAGCGCGTGTTCCCCGACCGGCCCATTGTGGATATTCCCGATAGCGATGCGGCTTTCCATACGGTTTACGATTTGGACGATCGATATCAGATCGTTGGGCGCGATCACCTTTGGGAGGGACACAAGCTAGACGGGTATGTGGCCCGCTGGCGCGGTATCTATGACGACAAGGGCCGTTTGATGGTGGCGATTTCCTTCAATTCCGATATCGGCGATTCATGGGAGTGGGCGGATTCTCCGCAATACCCCGAGAAGTATTCAGCGCTTGGCGTGCGAATTGGAATCAACTACATTGTTTACGCGATGACGCACTAGCCGCTTGCCTGTTATTGAGGCGGACGGGCGGGTGGAGTAGCGCCAGTTTGTCCGGGTGCTCCGTTCGGCCGGTTTTGGTTTGCTTCCATCGCGGCGATTTCATCCGGGAAGAGCTGATGCGACAAGGGACGGTTGTGTCCTTCGTGACAGGTGAAGCAGCGCACCGCCGGGTGACCCTTGAAGTTATCCGCATCGATGTGAGTCGTCATGTCGATCATGTCGCGTGCGGTTTTCTTTTCCTTTTTGTCGTCTGAATCGAAGTGATCGCGCACGTGACAGAACTCGCAGTTCTTGCCGAGAGCCCACGAAATATAGCGCATCTGATCGATGAATTCGGAAGTGGGCAGCGTTTTGAATTGCGTCTTCACGTTCTTAAAATGCGCTCCGGCGAGTTCCTCCGGCTTGCGCAGCGGTTCGCCTGCGGCATCCGGCTGCTTGGTGAGCACCAACGTGCTATGCAATTCATGGCCGTTGTTTGTCGCATTCGTGACGACCGTCAACGTCTTTCCGTCCGGAGAAAGTTCATAGGTCCGTTTCATCACATCGGGGTGACCGGCAATTTCCGCCGTCAACGTTAGGGTATTGCCTTGCCAGGATGCCGTCATCTCCGCCGGAACGCCCTGGTAAGGCCGTACCGCGGGCTTGCCCGTCAGCAGGAAACTCAAACTGGTGCGCTCCTCACCGTGCGGACCACCCCAAGCGCCGGTCGTTTCATCCAATTCCGGACCTTTTTCCTGCGTCCGGCGATTGATCACAACCGTTTTTTCTTCGAAGATCGCCAGATAATCCGTAATCGGAGGGCCGGGAATTTTGCTCTTTTGAAGATCTGCCTTCCAGACCCCAGCGATGCTGGGAGACGACGACTGAGCAAACAGCAAAGGTGCTGCTAATATGCCTAGAATAAGAAGTTTTCGCATCAGCGCCGATGAGTATAGCATTTGCGAAATCAGCCTCATTTCCTTTGTATCGAGAGCTTCGCAGGAATTTTTGACCAGTACACGCTGCAATCGGTAATTTCCTGCTTCTGAGCGAAGATCTCGTCGAGATGCATCGCTTCGATGCGGTCGTCGTTGCAGGTTTCTACCGTGTCGAATTTCCCTGCTTTTACTTCCGCATTGAGTTCTTTCCCGAGATGATGTGGTACAGCTTTTCTTCTGCGGGAGAAAGGTCCAGTTTGTGCGAGTAGGAGAACTCCATACCGAATGGGGGTGTGCGCTTGGTCAGGAAGTAGACGAGCTCATCGGCATAAAGACGGCCGTTTTTCGGCGTGACTTCGTCCACCTTCTTTGCAATCTTCTCGTAGTCCATCCAAGTGGTGGAGTCACGCTCATCGAATAGTTCGCGCCCGTAGCCAAGAACGAGTAGCGACACAAGAAGAGCGGTGGGCCAGAATGGGCGGCCAGCGTCACTGAGACGCGCGCCAACGCCATAGAGCCCGATACCTGTAAGAATGCTCAAAAGAGGAACGGCAACGATGAAATATCGCGAGAAGGTTGGGTGCGCGATTGCGATGTAGAGAACCAGGGCGCCTGCAATCCACGCTGCCAGATAGAACTGACGCCGGCTTAAAAAAGGCCAGTGGCTCTTCTTCACCAAAAAGTAAACGCCAAATAGGACGAGCAAGGCAAGCAGTAGCGTTTGACCGTCATCCAACCATGAACTGAGAACGTCCACATCGTGTGTTGTCGCGCCGGGCCAGTTTACTCGACGAAAGAGGGCCTGATATTGCACGACATTAAAGAAGACTTGACGAGGAGCTTTCGCGAATAACCAGAACACCGGCGTAAACGGAATCAACGCGCCCAACGCGAACAAAGCGATGGCGTTCACGCGCGCCATTCCGGCGGTCCGCAACCAGAACCAAATGAGAAGGATGAGCACAACGGGCGCAGTGAGCAAAGTGCAGCCGGCGGCACCGCCGGCCAATAAACCGGAACCGAATGCGAGCAAGAGTCCGGGAGTTCGATCCGGCCGGGCGACGGCTACGCGGAAAGCCGCGAACGTGAGTAGCATGCCCGCTGCATAGGCTTGTGCAATCGGGCCGAATTGAACGACCTCGCTATGCAACCCAACGAAACAGACTGCGGCCAGGGCTGCGGGCCCGCGCCAGCGCGCTACGGGGAAACGGCTCAGCACGAACTGGGCGACAAGAAATAGCGCGCCGGTTATTTCGAGAGTAGCCGCGACATGAAGCACGCGCCAGTTTTCGCCAAAAACGTGCATCCAGGCGGCATTCCAGTACGCGTTCAAAGGTGTTTGCGGAAAACAGAAATCAATATAAGGGGTCTTGCCGCGATTGATTAGCTGGGCGGCGATTACGTGAAAGCCTTCATCCCATACGAAGCCGATGGTCAGCGCGTATGCCATCAACGCCGCGCTAATGAGCGCTGTAGCCGCATAGACCCAAACTTGCGTTTTGGACCACGAAGCCCGATGAAGTTCTTCTGGAAGCGGCGGAGGAATTGCTGCGGGTGAAAAGTCCACTCGGCGCGATGATACGATGCACGCCGCGTCGTTTTCAACCGGTCGCTTAGGCCTCTATCCGGTCGGATCGATAGCCTGGGAACGACCTGATGCTTAACACTACAACAACAAAAATAGGAAAAATCCTACCCGCCTATCCTGAGAAAAAGGTTTGAATAGAGCCGGATTTCAGCTATAAAAATAACTACAGGACGCGCTCACAGGCAAACTTAAAAAAGCGGATCGCCGGGACGAACGAAATCGAAGCTCTGATTTAGTTTAGAACCGGGGAAACACGGAAAGCCCGTAGCAGGATAGGTGCGTCTGGAGTGTGTTAGCGGTTGTGTCGATGGGACTTATTGCAGTTTCGCTATTGATATTAAGGTTCAAATCTGAGTTCTTGCCTGCCAGCAAGAACTCAAATCCGATGAAAGGAGGATCGACATGAAAGTTAAGAGCAACGTGAAAGCTGGTCAATCCATCTGGGGTGCGTAATTCATCGTATCGACCCCTTTAATAAGAACTTTAGTGAAACAGGCCGCTCGCTTTTCTCGGGGCGGCCACTTCTTTTTAGAGCATTTTGCTCAATTATCCATGCCGTGTATTCACCATATCGTCGGGTCCCGCCGTGTCCAATAGCTTCCGCCGAACCAATTTAGTACTACAAGGCGATCACGGAAGAATCTCGGCAATTTTCCTGGTAACTGGACTGGTTCTTGCGGGAGCGTGGGTGGCGTGGGCATTTCGCGCGCGAATAACTCGATATGAAGTCTCCGACTCGGCTCGACTCGAAGTGACGTCGGCCGCTTATCCTGTGCAGGCTAGTGTGTCGGGCAGGCTGATCACCAACAGATTGATACTAGGCCATGACGTTCAGGCGGGGGAAGTGCTGGTGGAGCTGGATAGCCGCGCCGAACAACTCAGCCTGGACGAAGAGAAGGCCCGCGCGGTCGCGTTTGAGCCGCAGATCACCGCGCTACGTTCGCAGATGGAATTCGAAGGAACGGGGCGGCAGGATGAACAGCGCGTCCTGAATTTTTCCGTGCAAGCGGCAAGAGCGCAGTTGCAAGAGGTGGAATCGCAAGCGGCACTATCGGCGAAAGAGGCGGCGCGTGCGGAGAATCTGCGAAAAGAAGGCATCATCGCCGAGGCAGAAGTGCAGCGGGCGGAAGCAGATGCACAAAGCAAGCACGCTGCCGCGGAGAATCTTCGCGCCGCGTTATCGCGCCTTGCGCCGGAGCAAGCGGTCCGCGATACAGACCGCGACGTCAAGCTGCGTGAGTTATCCGAGCAGATCGCCAAATTAAATGCCGACTGGACGGCATCGCTTGCCAACATTAAGCGTTTGGAATATGAAGTGGAACGGCGTAAGATACGCGCGCCAGCCTCCGGGCGCTTAGCCGAATGCGCGATTCTGCGACCCGGCTCGCATATTGGCGAAGGCCAACAGCTTGGCGTCATTCTTCCCTCGGGGCGATTGCAAATCACCGCCGAATTTCAGCCGTCAGCAGCGTTGGGCAAGTTAAAGCCGGGACAACCGGCCACAATGCGGCTAGAGGGCTTTCCATGGGCGCAGTACGGAACGATTTCCGCTAAAGTGGCGCAGGTGGCGAGCGAAATTCGCGATGGAAAAGTCCGGGTCGAACTCGCTGTAAACAGCCAGCCGGCGGCACGAATTCCCTTGCAGCACGGGCTGCCGGGATCAGTGGAAGTACAGATTGAGCGTTTATCGCCCGCCGCGCTGATCATTCGATCGGCCGGCGATCTGGTGGGTGCGCATTGAAGCGCTTCTTTGCTCCTGAAGTTGTACAGACCTCGAATCTGGATTGCGGACCCGCATCTCTAAAATGCCTGCTCGAAGGGTTTGGAATTCCGGTTAGCTACGGCCGTTTGCGCGAGGCGTGCCAGACCGCGCTCGATGGAACGTCGATCGACACGATGGAGCTGGTAGCGCAGCAACTCGGGTTGGAAGCCGAGCAGATCATGCTGCCGGTCGACCATGTTGCGCTTCCACAAGCGAATGCCGTCCCATCGATTGTGGTGATCAAGCTCGCGAGCGGGCTGACCCATTTCGTGGTGCTTTGGAAAAAGCATGGCAATCTGCTACAGCTTATGGACCCGGCGACCGGGCGGCGCTGGACGAGCGCATCCCAATTTGCCAACGAACTTTTTGAGCACACGATCGGCGTCGCGGCCTCCGATTGGCGGGAATTCGCGGCGTCGACTGAGTTTCAGAGCGCATTGCAGGCGCGGCTAGTAGCCCTTGGCATCTCCGCGAATGCCGGTAATCGCCTACGAAAAGAAGCTTGCGATCAGACCGGCTGGTACGCACTCGCCTCGCTCGATGCGGCCGTGCGGTTAACGAATTCGTTGCTGGTCAGCGGCGCAATACGACGCGGAAGCGACGCAGAACGGTTCGTTACACAGTTCGTGAACTCGGCGGATTTGATCCCAGGCCGCTACTGGACGGTGCGCGAAGGAGTCGAGCAGGATGGCGTTGCACAGGTGCTGATGCGCGGCGCGGTGCTGGTGCGGGCTAAGGGCCGGCGCGCGGTGCAGAATGGCGAATCTGCGCCTCCTGAGATTGCGGCTGTCGTTCAACAAAAACCCCTATCGCCCGGGCGCGAGCTTCTGCGGCTTTTATCGCAGAGCGGAGGGGCCTCGCTTGGCACAGTTGTTCTCGCGCTCGCCGCGGCAGCGGGGGGAACAGTGATAGAAGCCCTCCTATTTCGCAGCCTTTTTGACATCAGCGGCGAACTCGCGTTAACAGGCCAGCGGATGGCGGCTATTGGCGCCCTCTTACTATTTGGCCTTGCATTGCTGCTGATTGAAATACCCGTTTTCGTCAACGTGGCACGTGCTGGGCGGCAACTCGAAAATCGCTTGCGTGTGGCATTTCTATCGAAGATTCCGCGGCTGGCCGATCGCTATTTTCAAAGCCGTTTAACGTCCGATATGGCCGAGCGCGGCCATGCAACCCATCGCTTGCGCCACTTGCCCGATCTGCTGAGACAACTGCTGCGCGGAATTTTTGAACTGCTCGCGACCGCTGCCGGAATAATTTGGCTGGATGCGTCCGCCGCGCCATTCGTTCTAGTTGCCGTTGCTGCTGCGCTGGTGCCGGCTTTCGGCATCCAAACACTGCTTGCTGAGCGAGATCTGCGGGTACGCAGCCATGCTGCGGGCCTTACGCGTTTTTATTTGGATGCCATGTTGGGAATGATCGCTATTCGCGCGCATGGGGCCGAGCAAAATGTGAGGCGCGAGCACGAAACCATGCTACGCCAATGGGCCAATGCCGCACTGCGCTTACAACGCGCGGTTGTCTGCACCGAAGGAATACAGCTTGCAGCCATGTTCGGATTGGTTGCAATGTTACTGCTCGCGCGACCGCTCGCCAGCGCTGATATAGGACGCACGCTGTTGCTGGTCTATTGGGCGCTTAATTTACCTTCGCTCGGACAAGACGTGGCGGCATTAACGCGCCAATATCCTTATTACCGGAACTTGACCCTAAGACTCATGGAACCGCTTGGCGCGCCGGAAGAGGAAGACGGCAGCACTCATGAACAAAAACTGGTGCCGATGGCGAGCGCCCCCGCAATTGAATTTCAGGACGTCGGTGCAGAGGTTTCCGGCCATCGGATTCTGCAACAAATCAGCGTTCGCATCGAACCGGGAATGCACGTGGCTGTAGTAGGCCCATCGGGCGCCGGTAAATCGAGCTTTATTAGCATCCTGCTCGGCTGGTTGAAGCCAAGCGCCGGACACGTGCTCATTGACAGTAAGCCCCTCGATTGTGGGTGGTTGAGACGTTCAACCGCGTGGCTTGATCCGGCTGTCCAGCTATGGAACCGATCGCTGTTGTCGAATTTGACATATGGCAGCGAGTCTGCGGGAAGCGAAGTGGGACAGGCGGTAGACACAGCGTTGCTCCGTCAAGTACTCGAAACGCTGCCCGATGGATTGCAGACAAAATTGGGCGAAGGCGGCGCGTTAGTTTCGGGTGGCGAAGGCCAGCGGGTAAGATTAGCGCGCGCGCTGTTGCGCACGAATACACAGCTCGTTTTGTTGGACGAGCCATTCCGAGGACTTGATCGCGAGAAGCGTCGTGAATTGCTCAGTCGGGCACGGGATTTCTGGCGCGGACGAACCATGATTTGCATCACGCACGATATTGCAGAAACCCAGGCATTCGATCGCGTACTCGTGATGGAGCGCGGATCGGTGGTCGAAGACGGCAACCCACGCGAACTGGCCATGAATGACTCGCGGTATGGGCAATTATTAGCGGCAGAAAGGACAATGCGCAGCGCGGCGTGGGGAGCAAGTCTCTGGCGGAGAGTGCGGATCCACTCGGGACAGGCGCTCGAATCTCTTCCCGCACCTGAGCAGGATGTACGCGCGAGCGAAGTCGCCTGATGAGCATCGGCGAACTCAAAGTATTTGCGTGGCCAACGAATCGTTTAGCAGACGCGATTGCCGCGCTCTGTCAAAAAACCGGCCTGCAGTCGCGCGAAACGGCGCATACGCATGCCGCAGGGCACTGGGCCGATCTTAGATCAAGTATTGAATGGCACGCGAAGGCGGTGGGTTGCGAAGCGGAAACGCTTCACACCAATTTGCGCGACCTGGACGAAGAGCTACCTTCGGCATATCCAGCCATTTTGCAAATCAATGGCGACCTCTTCGTCGCCATTTTGAAAAGCGGCAGGCAAGACGCCTACTTGCTCACACCAGAATTGAAGGTTCGGAAGATTCGTCTTTCCGATCTGATATGCGCCGTACGCGAGCCGGAGATGCAGGTGCTCCGCGAGCCATTACAGAAATTGTTGGCGGAAACGGGGATCAAGGCGTCACGGCAAGCACAAACCATAGACAAGTTAGTGCGTGAGCAACTGGCATCGAAGCGTTTTGAAAGCTGTTGGGTGTTGCGGCCATACGCTGGCGCTCCAGCAGTCGAATGGCTGCGACAGGCGAACGCATTTGGCTTCGGTTCGGGACTCGCCCTGACTCACACGGTTCAATATTTGCTTTGGCTGGCGTCGTGGGCTATTTTAGGAGCCCTTTCCTTCGAAGGACGAATGGATCGTGGATGGCTGCTGGCTTGGGCGCTCTTGCTGATGAGTTTAGTGCCTTTCCGCGTTCTTACAACCTGGTTGCAGGGCGTATTGGCGGTCACGATTGGCGGTTTGCTGAAACGGCGCCTGCTGCTTGGCGCGTTACGACTTAGGCCCGATGAAATGCGAAACCAGGGCATCGGGGCATTTCTGGGTCAAGTGCTGGAGGCAGAGACAGTCGAGACGCTGGCGTTGAGCGGAGGCATTGCAGGGCTGTTGGCGATTATCGAGATTGCGGTTTCCGGGTTTGTGTTGGGCCGATTTGCGTTGTTGTTATTGATCTGGAGCGCAATCACCGCTGTTGCCGGCTGGCGTTTTCTAACCCGTTATCAAAGCTGGACCGATACACGGATGGAGATGACGCAGGATCTGGTGGAGCGCATGGTGGGCCATCGGACGCGACTAGCTCAGGAGGCGCGGGAGCATTGGCATGAGTCGGAAGACCATGCGCTTTCAAGCTATCTTCAAGCGTCGAATGGCGTGGACCGCGCGGGCGCCTGGCTTGTGGCGGTGATTCCACGCGGTTGGTTGCTGGCGGGAATGGCCTGTCTGGGGCCGGCAATTGTGTTCAATAAGAGCTCCGCTTCGACCATTGCCGTCGCGCTGGGCGGGGTGCTGCTGGCACAAACCGGATTTAAAAGGTTGACGGCTTCGTTCGTGGATATCGCCGCTGCGTGGGTCTCATGGAAACGCATCGCGCCTCTTTTTAAAGCCGCGGCCCGGACAGAAGTTTTGGGAGCTGGACCGGCACCCGGACAAGCCAAAGAAAAACACAAGCGAGTCGTGGAAGGAGACCGTCTTGTGTTTCGGTATCGCAAGGATGGACGTGCGGCGCTGCAGGGATTAACTATGGCGATCCATCGCGGAGACCGCATTTTACTCGAGGGCCCGTCGGGCGGCGGCAAAACGACGTTTGCCTCATTGCTCGCGGGAATGCGCGAGCCGAACTCGGGACTGTTGCTGGTGAATGGACTAGATCGTCAGACTTTAGGCAACGCGCAATGGCGGAAGGCCATCGCAGCCGCTCCTCAGTTCCATGAGAATCACATCCTGACGGAGACACTGGCATTCAACCTGTTGATGGGTCGGCGCTGGCCGCCAAGTCAACGCGATCTGGAAGAGGCGGAATCGTTGTGCCGGGAGTTGGGTTTGGGCGACCTGTTGGAGCGGATGCCGGGCGGCCTTCTTCAGATGGTAGGCGAAGGGGGCTGGCAGCTTTCGCACGGCGAGCGCAGCCGCATCTACATCGCGCGTGCATTGCTGCAACAGGCAGATCTTGTCATCCTGGATGAAAGCTTTGCTGCACTGGACCCCGAAAGCTTGCAGACTGCCCTGGAATGCACGCTCAAGCACGCCGAAACACTAATGGTAATTGCGCATCCTTGATAGACTGAAGGTTTACATTCAGCAGGAGTTTCATGGCAGAAGAGAAGAAGACCAGTTCAACCGCAGCGCCGCACGCCACGTCGCCCAAAATAAAGCAGAAAGACAATATTTACCAAGCAGAATATCTCGGCAGCGGCACGTTCAAAATTGTCAAGCCGAAACGGCAATCGCGTAAGCGCAGACAGTCGGACTTGAAGGGCACCACGCGCGGCGCGCGCAAATAGCAGTCGATTTTCCCGCCTACAGCGTCCGCGTCACCTTAGTCAACGTTCGCGGGCGGTCCGGATCCAATCGTTTCACCTCAGCCAGGCTGGCGGCGAACAGTTGCGCAGGAATGATGTACGGGATTGGTGTATATAAATCTGCTGGGCCGTCGCCGGATGTGGCCAAGGGCTCCGGAATAATCAATGTACTTTGAACCTGGCTCTTCATTTCAAGCGCGCCGGAGTTACTGGCATCGGTAAAGATCAAGGTCTCCGCTTTGATGGACTGCAGCTTTTCGATCAATTCGCACATCGGTTTCCAGGTGACGCCTGGCGCACAAAAAAGAAATGCCGGAAACGATGCCTCAAGCATGGCTATAGGGCCGTGTAGAAGATCGGCCGAGGAGAAACGTTCGGCGACAACGTAGCAAGTCTCCATCAGCTTTAGGGCGAATTCGAACGAGGTTGCGTAGCTCAGTCCGCGTCCGACACAGACGGCGTGTTGCATGAAGCAATATCGCTCTGCGCTGCGGCGGATTTCAGCTTCAAGTCTCAGAGCACTCTCGCACCAACCCGGCAAACGTTGCAACATTTGAAAGTCGATGCCGCCGCCAAGCGCGTAGGCGATCAGGTAGATGCAAAGCAACTGACCCGTGTAGGTCTTTGTAGCTGCGACGCTCTTCTCTTTTCCCGCGCGTACCAGGAAGGTGTGGGCCGCGAGGCGAGCGAGCGTACTTCCTGCTTCGTTCGTAATTCCGATGGTGAAGGCCCCCGCCTCCTTCGCCCGCTCGAGAACGAGATTCGTGTCAGTGGATTCGCCGGACTGCGAAACAGCTATGACGACTGCGTCTTTCAGGTTCAAATGCGACTCATAGAGCGTGAATACCGAAGCCGCGGCCAAAGACACCGGAATGCCAGTCGAAATTTCGAGAAGATAGCGCCCAAATTGAGCAGCATTGTCGGAAGTGCCACGCGCAACCATCACTATCAGGCGCACCGGATGGCTCGCAAAATATTTTCGTAATTTCTCGGCTTGCGGCCATTCTTCGCTTAGCGTCCGTTCCAGTGAGGCGGGCTGTTGCGTGATTTCATCTCGCATGAGAGACATGCAAGCGAACATAGCAGAATGAAGAGCTTTCGAAAAGAACTATGGTTTGAAATTCCTTCGCGGCGCGGTTTCGTCAATATCACTCCGCAGGTGGAGACCTGTCTGCGGGAAAGCGGCGTAAAGGAAGGCCTGGTGCTCGTGAACGCGATGCACATCACGGCCTCTGTCTTCATCAACGATGACGAATCCGGGCTGCATCAGGATTATGAAAAGTGGCTCGAAAAATTAGCCCCGCACGAGCCTGTTTCTTCCTATGTGCACAACCGCACGGGTGAGGACAATGCCGACGCGCATATGAAGCGGCAGATCATGGGCAGGGAAGTGGTAGTTGCGATCACGAACGGCAAGCTTGACTTCGGTCCGTGGGAGCAGATCTTCTACGGCGAATTTGACGGCCGCCGCAAAAAGCGGGCATTGATCAAGATCGTGGGCGAGTAAGCGCGCACTACAAGAGGACGCGCTCGCCGCGGAGTGAACCGATGAAGTATTGTGGACTAACCTCGGCTGACATCGGCAACCGCGTGATAGTTGGCTTGACGATCAATAGAGTGTCGCTGATGTTGGTATCACGCGTGTTTTCGCTGAGTACTTGATTCAACCATGGAATGTTCGCAAGACCAACGATCCCAGTTCGGGTCTGCGACTGACTCTTTGAATCCAATCCCGCGATAACGCCCCATTCACCCTCGTGCAAAGACATGGTGCCCTTGTATTCGCGTTGATTGATGGAGGGCACGCCGTCTATGGTTTGGCTACCAAGTGATTTGAATGAGGCTTCCAAATCGAGAGAAATATTGCCTTCGCCGTTAATGCGGGGACTCAATTTGAGAAGGAGTCCCAAGTCTTCCAGCGTGACTTGGCCGATGGGATTGTAGATCGATGGCGAACTAGTAGCGCCGGCGAATGTAGTCTGCGGAATCGGATACTTGTCTCCAATATGAAAGTTTGCCGTTTGGCCGTCGCTGACCAGCACGGTGGCATCGTAAAGAACCTGGCTGTGCGATTCAGAATAAGCAGCGAATAATGACCCGCTAGCCACAGGCGCAAGCCCAAATGCGGTAGCCCCGCCTCCAAAAACAAAAAAGGAAGCGCCCGTGCTGATGCTGCTGGGCAAAAGCTTCTGGAAATTCGTAATGTTGCCGAGATAGACAGCCGGGAATGATGTCGGCAACGACAATCCATAGTGAAAATTGCGGTCAGAATCGAAAGTGAGGAACTCGACTTCGAACGAGACCTGCGCCTTCGGAAGTAATAATGCTTCCAGCAGCGAGCGCGCGGTCTTCGCGCGTGTATAGCGGTCTCGAACCATGACAGTCCGATTTCCGCTGTCATAGCCGATGGTCCGAATGTTCAGCTCAGTGCGTACTACGTTGGCCGCTTCAATCAGATCTTTTTGCTCCAGCGCGTTAGTCAACGGAAACGTGAGCAAAATCTGCGGTTCTAATTCGTTCCGCTTCAGTTCGGTGTCACGCGCAACATAGAATTCATGCTGTGAAACAGGAAACATGAACGTGTTGGTGGCTGCCGTCAAGGCTTCCATGACAATACGAAAATCCGACTGGCCAATGTTGAACCGAAGACCCGAATGTACGTCCAGTTGCGGATCAAAGATAGGCTTCAGCCCGAAAAGTCTGGAGACATTTTCAAACAGTGATTTTTCATCGCCTCGAATATCGAAGCTGCCGGAAGTCTGAGCGGGCTGTAGCTTCGGAATCGGCTGCAGGTTTTCGTCCCTTTCCCAGTCCGTCTGTCTGACGAGTTCGACCGGCGGTTCAGTGGACGCGGGCTTTTGGGAAATCGATTCCAGCTCGTTCGAAATATCCGCCGTCTGAATTTGAGCCTTGCTCAGAATCTTGGCGGCAGGCGCCAAAGCGTCGCGAAGAGCGCGATAAGTTCCATTTTGCGGATCGCGGGCAGCGGCGGCGGCATAGAGCATGTAAGCCCGGACAATTTGATTCTCGTCTTCAGCCTGCTTGGCCGCGCGTGCAATTCGCTCAGCGACAACATCGGCGGCGGCGCAGCAAGACACTACGGCGAATAAGCAGACTATGAAACGGGCGATCAAAATTCTAGGACGAAACGCAGTTCAAGAGCGTGGAAACCGTAAGCAGTTTAGTGACCGGGGGCCACGTAGCCGGGCGGGTGTGCGGCGCCTTCCCCGAAGAAGTATTCTTCCATCTGCTTTAACAAGAATTCCTGCGCTTCAGGTGTTCCCAGATTAAGACGATACTCATTCATAATCATTTTCATCTGTTCTACCCACATAGCCCACGCCTGCTTTGATACTTGATCATAAATACGTTGGCCGAGTGGATGACCGTCGAACGGAACCTCATCTAAACCGGGTAGTTCTTTGTGCAATTTCACACAAAAAACCATTCGTTCCTGTTTGGGCGCAGGGCCGCTGCTACTCGCCATGAATCATCTCCTGTTGACTACTTGAGGATAGCCCAGCGGCTAAATTCGGCCGGGTCTAAGCGGGCGTTGCTGTCCTCACGCGCAACAGGGCCCGGGCCGGTTCGGCGGCGGCCAAACCGTTCTTGTGATTTTCGGCTTCCCAAAAACGGGCAAATCGCAGCGGAACCGAACTATCCGTCACAAATTGCTGTTGGACCGTTCGCAAATAACGCCTGAGAATGTCGTTTTTTGCGGTTTTGCGAAGATTTGACGCCTGCACGTCCAGCAAAAGATCCAGTTCCGAGGGCGTGAAGGTATGGCGCCGTACGGTTCCGCCCATGATGTCGTGGATCAATTGAATGTATGAGTGCAAATCTGCGAGATCCATAGCTTTAGACATCAACGGAGTGCGATTTCAAGGCGAAAAGTCTAAGAGTTTTCTGCGATTCAGTGCCGGGAGCAAGCACTTTGGATTCAAGAGGCACTGCCCGCAGGAAGCAAACAACCAATTTATGCCTGGAATATTTGCCATTTTGGCGTTTGCCTCCATTTGGCCATGGGTTCTGGCAACCTTGGCTTGCCTATTGCTTCTGAGTGGTATTGACGACTTTATACCGGTCTTGATTTGCGTCTGCCATCGATGGCATCGCAGGTGCCCGGAAACTGATGTGCCCGGTGATGACGAGCCGGACCGGCGTATCGCCATATTCGTTCCCTGCTGGAAAGAAGCGGATGTTATTGGCGGAATGGTCCGGAGCAATCTCGCCCGCATTCGCTATTCAAACTTTGATTTCTTTATCGGCGTCTACCCGAACGATCAGCCCACTTGCGATGCCGCTCTCGATGTCGCTGCCGGCATTGCCAATGTGCACGTAGTTGTATGCCCTAACGCCGGTCCCACTTCGAAAGCCGATTGTCTGAATGCCATCTACCACGGAATGGTCACGTTTGAGGATGCGAATAGGCTTCGTTTCGATACGATTGTCCTGCACGACGCTGAAGACGTAATTCACGCGGACGCACTCAGCGTGATCAACCGGGAGCGAAGACGGTATGAGATGGTGCAAGTTCCCGTTCTTCCCCTGCCCACGCCACCGGGGGATTTCACGCACGGCATCTACTGCGACGAATTCGCGGAATTTCAATTGATCGATATGCACGCGCGGCAATACAGCAAATCGTTTGTTCCGTCAAACGGGGTGGGAACCGGCTTCTCGCGCGATACACTGGAGCGCCTGGCGGCTCAAAGAGGCGCTGAAATATTCGATCAGTCCAGCCTGACGGAAGACTACGATATCGGTGTTCAAATTCATTTGGCGGGTTTGCGCCAGCTCTTTTTCCGGCTGGAGCGTGGCCCCAGAGGAATCATCGCGACGCGCGAGTACTTCCCGCGTAAGGTCCGCACCGCCATCCGGCAACGCACCCGTTGGATCACCGGAATCGCGCTGCAATCGTGGGAGCGGCACGGATGGCGAGGATCGTTGCGGACGCGTTATTGGTTTTGGCGCGATCGCAAAGGCTTACTGACCAACCCGCTCAGTTTGCTCACGAATCTGGTATTCCTAGCAGGAGTAACCGATTGGTTGCTGAGCCTTAGTTTGCACCGGCCGTGGTTATTTGCGGTGGCAAACCGGTGGGTCGTTCAGCTTTGTGTGGCAACCGCTTGCCTGCAGGTATTTCGGCTCATCTTGCGCTCAGTGTGCGTCGGTAGGCTATTCGGAGTTGCTATGGCTGCGACTGTGGCGCTTCGGTGTTTTCACACCAACTTCATCAATTGCGCGGCGTCAATGTTTGCGTTGAGAAATTATCTGCGCTCGCGCTTGCGCCGCGAGGCGCTACCGTGGGCCAAAACGGATCACTCCTATCCTGTTCTCGCGGCTATGGACGTGCATCGTGCAGATCTAAATGAGGTGCTGGTGAAATGCGGGTATATTTCACAAGACCAACTCGCGGCGTTGGCCGAGCACCTGGGACCGGAAGAAGATCTTGTTGAGTTTCTACTGACCGGGGGATTTATTTCCGAACACGATCTTTGCAGAGCAATGAGTTTGCAATCGGGATTACCTTGGTCCGATGTGGACATTGCTCGGGTGAACCGGGAGGTCTTGCGAAATCTGCCTGTTCGCGTGCAGAAAGATTTCAATGTGCTTCCTTTTCGCGTGTCTGCCGGACGTTTGCACGTGGCAACGACTCGCGTGCCCGAGGCTCATGTGTTCGAATTGGTGAGCCGCTTTACACGACTATCGATTGAATTTCAATTGGTGACACGTCTCAACTACGCTCAGCTTCGCGAGCTGCTTTAGGTCAGTGAAGTTGCGGATTAGCGAAGTTGCGGATTAAAGATATCCAACGGCGCGAATTCAACGATGCGCCATTTGGAATCGACTGACGCTACCTTCACATGGATCTCACCTGTCCGCCGCCTGGATCGGTCTGTACCTAAATCCATTAATGTGATGTCCCAGACGATGGTAAGGGCAACCTCCTTTTCCGTGTCTTCCTCATCGGTAAACGCCAGTTGGTTTTCCACTTGGAATGCGGCGAGCCCCTCGAAATAGCGCCTTAGCTTGTCATAGTCGGCGAACGACTTTGCGAAGTGAGTCATGGCCTCTGCGGCATCGCCGGAACTAAGCGCCTGGGCCACCGCGGCAACCTGTGCGCGAGCATCTGCAGAGGCATCGCCGGCGCGAGTTAATTGCGGAACTAGGGCAAGAACAAGTAATGCGGAGACGCGAACGATTGGGGTCAACGCCTTGGCCCCTCACGTCCGATAACTGCCATTGATTTGAATGTATCCTTCGGTGAAATCACAAGTGAAAAAGCGTGCCTCGCCTTTGCCTTTAGCTCTGGAGGAAAGGCGTAGCCGCACCTCGCTGTCATCAAGTTTCTGTTTCAAAGCTGATTCCTCAAATTCCGCGGCCAACCCGTTGCGGCAAACCGGAACGCCCTGAACATCGATATCAATGTCGCCAGGATCGAAACTCACGCCGGAATAGCCGGCGGCGGCGAGAATGCGGCCCCAGTTCGGATCGTTACCGGCAACCGCCGTTTTGACGAGCGGCGAATTCGCAATAGAGCGAGCGATTCGGCGCGCATCCTCATTCGATTTGAACCCAGACGTCTGAATAACGATAAGCTTACGAGCTCCTTCGCCATCGGCAGCAATCTGCTCAGCCAGCGATTCCATTACGGTGGTGATGACCTCTTTCAGAGCCAGTTGCTCTTTCGTGCGAGGCTTGACGCCCGATGCGCCGTTGGCGAGCAGTAGCACCATATCGTTGGTGGACATATCGCCATCGACTGATAGCGAGTTGTAGCTGCGCTCAGTAGCCGAGACCAGTATCTTGTGAAGATCGTTCGCTGCGATCGCAACGTCAGTCATCACGAATCCTAACGTGGTCGCCATATTCGGATGAATCATGCCCGAGCCTTTAGTCATTCCTGCGACACGCACGATTCCACCGTTGAGCTTTATTTCTTCCGAAGCGATCTTTACTCTCGTGTCCGTAGTCATGATGGCTTCAGCGACCGATTGGAACGAGTCCGGAGACAGTTTCTCGACAAGCCCGGGAAGTGCATTCGTAATCAGCTTCGGGTCCAACTCCACGCCGATCACGCCGGTAGAAGATGGGATAACGAACTCCGCCTTTGTGTGTAGAGTGCGAGCGAGAGTTTTGCACGTGACCGTAGCGACCCGGTCCCCTGTGCGCGTGGCGCAATTCGCATTTCCGGCATTCACAATTGCTGCGGCGACTTTACCTTTTGAGGTGCGTAGGTGTTTGCGCGCAATCCGCACGGGCGAGGCCTGCACCACGTTTCGCGTAAAGACGGCGGCAGCTTGAGCAGGATTATCCGGCACGATCAGCGCAAGATCGTCTTTGGGATCTTTGCGAATACCTGCGTAAACCGATGCATAACGATAACCCAAAGGAAGAATCAAATTCTTACGTCCCCCAACATTTCACCTGGTTGTACTTTGTAGCCGTTCAGAAATGAATCGGCGGACATTCTTTTTTTTCCGGCTGGCTGAACTTCCAAGAGCTCGAAAACAGTGTTTTCACCGCAACCGGCAAAAAGGCGCCGGCCGCGAATCTGAAGAACAGACTGCGGAACCCACTCTTCTTGCGCGGGCTTTCCACGTGTAATCAGCAACGGCTGTCCTCGAAAACTCGTGTATGCACCGGGCCAGGGAGTGAAGCCGCGCAGGCGATTATAGATTTGCCGCGCAGTTCGCGACCACTCAATCCGGCCGTCCTCTTTCTTCAGAATGGGCGCATACGTCGCTTCCTCATTTTTCTGTTTTTCCGGAACCGTCGTTCCGGATTGAATCTGACCGATTGCTTTGATAAGCAGCTTCGCTCCTAAAGGAGCCAGGTCGGCGCTAAGTTCGGGCGCAGTCTCGTCTGGCGTAATCGGAAATCCGGATTTCAGCAGCATGTCACCGGTATCAAGACCGGCATCTATTTGCATGATAGTGACGCCCGTCTCCAATTCGCCATTTGCGATTGCCCATTGAATGGGGGCCGCCCCGCGATATTTGGGCAACAGCGACGCATGTACGTTCAATATTCCGAATCTCGGGATATCGATGATAGCTTGCGGAATGATCTGTCCGTAGCCGACTACGACCATCAAATCCGGCGCGATCTGCCGTAACTGTTCAACAGACTCTGCACGGCGAATTCGCTCCGGCTGCCGCACCTCAATACCAAGTTTTTTTGCAGCAATCTTCACAGGTGATTCGGAAAGCTGGTTTCCTCGACCTTTCGGCCGGTCGGGTTGGGTAAAAACTGCCGCTATTTGGTGATCTGCGGACGAGAGCGCTTCGAGCGACGGAACGGCAAATTCGGGCGTGCCGAGAAAGACGATTCGCATCAAACGAAGAACTTCTGGGGTGCTATTCCCACTCGCCGGCTTTTTGCAATTTCTTGATTTTGCGGCGAATAATGTCGCGCTTGAGCGCGCTTAGGTGATTGATGAAAAGAATGCCGTTCAGATGATCGATCTCATGCTGAAATGCGCGCGCCAACAACTCTTCGCCGTTACATTCAATCTGTTCGCCTTTCTCGTTTTGCGCGCGAACGGTCACTTTATTCGCCCGAGAGACGGGTTCGCGGAATCCCGGAATACTAAGGCAGCCTTCCTCACCGGTTTGTTTGCCTTCGCTGAACGTAATTTCAGGGTTGATGATGACAATCTTCTGTTCCTCGTCCTCACCTACGCTGATGTCAATCACCGAAATTCGTTTACTTGTTCCGATCTGCGGGGCTGCCAACCCGACGCCCTTCGCAGCATACATTGTTTCCCACATGTCAGCGATCAGTTCTCGCAATTCGGACGTATCAAAATCGGTTACCGGCTCAGCTTTGGTCTCGAGCACCGGCTCACCATATTTAAGAATCTTTCGAACCATCAATCAGTAATTTCTAACTTGTGCGAGATAGCCTTCGTAATTGCGACGGGACTCGCATAGCGAGTCTCCTCCAAATTTTTCCAAAAACGCTTGAGCGAGCACCAGGGCAGTCATTGCCTCACCGATTACTCCCGCCGCCGGCACAACCGCGACATCGCTGCGTTCATAAGAAGCGAGCGCCGGATCGCGCGTAGGCAGATCCACAGACTCCAATGGCCTTCGCAGCGTTGAGATTGGTTTTAACAATCCGCGCACCACGATGTCCTGACCGTTCGTGATGCCGCCTTCTAAGCCACCGGCCCGATTCGATCCTCGGAAAAACTTCCGTTCTTGCTTATCGTAGTGAATCGTGTCCTGAACTGTGGTTCCGTAAGCCCGCGCCGATTCTTGCGCTGAGCCTATCTCACAACCTTTTACCGCCTGGATGGAAACAATGGCTTGCGCTAAACGGCCATCGAGGCGCGTGTCCCAAGCGATATGCGAACCTAAGCCCGGCGGCACGCCATGCGCTACTACTTCAAAGATGCCGCCAACGGTGTCTCCGGTGCGATAAGCATGATCCACGGCTTCTTTCATTCGAGTTTCTGTTTCGCTGTCAACGCAACCAAGCAGGATGTCATCCCGCTCACTTAACGCCGCGATCTCATCCCATTCCGTAGATCTTTCGAGTTGCACCGGGCCAACGGCAATGACGTGACTCAGCACCTCAATACCGAATTCTTTGAGGAACGTTTTCGCCAAAGCTCCAAGGGCAACTCTGGCGGCCGTTTCTCTCGCGCTGGCTCGCTCCAGGATATGGCGGGCCTCACTGAAATCGTATTTAATTGCGCCCGGCAAGTCTGCGTGACCCGGCCTGGGGCGTGGCAGCGGCTTTTCTTTGCCGGGTTCGGCGTCGTCGGCAAAAACCGCAAGCGTTCCCGTCCAATTCTTCCAGTCCTTGTTTTCTATCAGGACAGCAATAGGTGAACCAATTGTGAACGAGTTTCGAACGCCGGAGACGATGTGCGCCTTATCGGCTTCGATTTTCATGCGGCCGCCGCGCCCATAGCCTTGTTGGCGGCGCCATAACTGACGGTTTATGTACTCCAAACGGACAGGGATGCCCGCCGGCAGGCCAGTCAGAGTCGCTACCAGGCATTCGCCGTGCGACTCGCCTGCAGTTTCGAAACGCAACATTAAGTAACTACATGGTAACGAACAGCTTAGTGCCGGAAAGATAATTAGAGCGAGTTAGATTCAGTCACGTAATCGCGTGGGATAATCCAAGTGGCGACTGAATTTTCGAGGTACATTTGACCGATTCGCGAGGGTTCGGCGCGAGCCGAGTAGAAAGCGTTGTCCGATCGGCGGCGCGACGCGGTTTTGCCGTTCTGTTTATTGAACAACTTGCGTTTGCGCTTGCCCCCGTCCTGGCCGGTCTGGTCATTTTGCTGCTGGTGGGGACGCAAATTCTCGCCTGGTACTGGTTAGCGCTGCTGGCGTTGGCAGGGATTGCCATTGCAGTCGCCCGCGTCCGGGCACGAAACATATCGCGATACCAAACGGCCCAGATACTCGATCGGCGGCTTGGTTTAAACGACTCGCTTTCGACTGCATGGTATCTGCGCAAGCATCGTCGTGCCGGCAATGACGGAGTGGTCGAATTTCAACTCCGGCAAGCAGAAGAACTCGCAGCGGGGATCGAGCCTGCACAGGCATTCCCATTGCGATGGCAGCGGGGATGGGCACTTACGGGCGCATTGATAGCGGTTGCGTTTGGCCTATTTGCGATCCGCTACTTGGTGACAAGAAGCCTGAGTTTTGAGCAAGCTTTGATTCCCGTTCAGATTGCACCTGTATTTGAACGGTTTGAGAGCAAGTTGTCCGGGAAGAATGGATTGCCGGTGGACCCGGCCTCGGGTGACCAGACCCAGCGGAACACGGAAGAAGCCGGCCAACTCCCCGAAGATAAGGCGATGGACGTTCCCCAGGGGCAAGGTGAACCCGGCAAATCGACGGACCCTAGCGCAAAGGCGGGAGCCCAAAGCCAGGCCGAACCCGACAAAAACGGCAAGCCGCAAGACGGGGAAGGCCCGCCTCGTGATGCCGATCCAGGCAATTCGCAAGCCGACAACAGGAAGTCCGATCAGCCTGCGGGAAATCAAGCGAGTACGCAAAATGCGGATCAGAAGCAACAGGCCACCGGTGCGCAACAAGGTTCACAGGGGTTGATGGACAAAATGAAAGACGCTCTGTCCAGCCTGATGGCTAAGATGCATCAGAATTCGGCGCAACAATCTCAGCAAAGCAATCAACCATCCCAAGAAGACAAAACAGGAAGCCAAAACGCCGGAAAGGCGCAGCAGGATCAACAGCAAAACGCACGCAACCAGGATTCAGGCCAGCAGCAGAGCGCGGAAGGCCAGCCACAAGGACAGGCGTCGGAACGAACACAAGCCGCTCAAGGCCGCAGTTCCGATTCAATGCCGGAGAAAGGGGCAGATGCTCATTCCGGAATTGGCCGCCAGGACGGCGATAAAAACGTGAAAGAAGCGGAGCAACTGGAAGCAATGGGCAAGCTTGCCGAAATTATCGGTAAAAGGTCGGCGAGCGTGACGGGCGACATGATGGTGGAAACTCCATCGGGCAAGCAGCAGTTGAAGACGGCTTATTCGCAGAAACTCGGGCATCACTCCGATTCAGGCGGAGAGATTAATCGCGATGAAGTTCCGCTCGAAGATCAACAATACGTGCGCGAATACATGGAATTGGTACGGAAGCAGGGCAAAACGGACCGGTAAGCGGCTGTGCGCTGGTAGATTCAAATATATGGATTTCCCACAAAATATCGAGGTTCCCCCCGATGTCATGATGGGTAAACCCTGCTTCGCCGGCACCCGAATTCCGGTGTATTTGATTCTTAAGAAGCTCGCGGCGGGAGAAACTGCGAAGGAAATTCTTGATGCGTATCCGCAACTTGCGCCTGAGCACATTCGCGCAGCTCTCGAGTATGCGGCCCAGTTGGCGTCTGAGGAAGTAATTATTACTTTTTAGTGAAGCTCTTTCTGGACGAAAATATTTCGCCAATTCATGCGAGGGAACTGCGAGCCGAGGGACACGATGCGGTGGCTGTCTTCTGCTCGAAAATGTGGACTTGCGCGGGCGTCTAGCTGTAATTGAACCTCAAAAAATACGGATTCGGCCGGGGCTGACTCAAGATTCTTGAGACACAATTCTACTTCTTATCCCGCGTCTCCAAAACCGATTCGGCGTAATAATTGATTACTTTCGCCTCGCTGCGCGCTACTTCATAAAATGCAGCGCGGAGCACCTGCTCCTTGCCCTGAAACAAACCTTGCCGGATCTCTTCCTGCACTCGAGGGTCGCTCAGTTCGCGTTGTCCCGCCGGTTCTTTTGCAATCAGCTTGATAATGCGATAGCCTTCCGGCGTTTGGATCACCTGTGAAACCTGGCCCGGCGTCATTTCCAGAATCAGTTTGCGCAACGTCGGATTGGCTAACGCGGATTCCGGAACAAAGCCAATATCTCCGCCATTGGCAGCGAATTGGTCCTCCGAATAATTCTGAGCCAACGTGCCAAAGTCCTCGCCTTGACGAATGCGCAGCTCAAGCATTTTGATCTTCGCCTGCGCCTGCTGATCGTTCTGAGCCTTATCGTTCTTAAGGTTGTTCACGGTGGGCTCCGGCGCGGAAGTGACTAAAATCTGCGCCAGATGAACCTTATTCTCCGGAAGATTGAAACTGGCTTTGTTGGCGTTATAAAAAGCCGCGACTTCGCTGTCTGTAATCGTGATGTGCGAACCAATTTCTTTGTTAAAGAGCTTTTGTACGCTTAGCTCCCGCCGAATCTGCGCTTTGAGGTCGGCCACGCCCATTTTGCGTTGCTGCAGCAGCTTCTGAAACTCTTCTTGCGTGTAGGGCGCCTTCAATTCGTTAAATTTCGCATCGACGTCCGCATCGGAGGCAAGCAGTCCCTCTTTCTCGGCGCGCTGCAGAAAGATTTCGTTGTCGATCAGTGTGCGCAACCCTTCGAGCCGCAGTCCAGTGATCTGATCTTGGTTCGATTTAACGGGGGAATTCGGAAACTGCGCGGCCATCGCTCTGTCGAGCGCGGCATATGTCACGGGCCGGCCGTTCACGCTGGCAGCAACATCCGGCGACACCGGTTTGTGGCAGCCAGCCAGCAAACCGGCCAACGCGCCAGACGCAACGAGTAATGCTTTTGATGAGCTGCCTTTTATCGAATTGCTCATCAAACTAGGCTTTTGCCTTCTTGATTTCTTCTACCAAAGCCGGAACAACTTCAAATAAATCGCCCACTACGCCGTAGTCGGCACTCTCGAAGATAGGCGCGTTCTCATCTTTGTTGATTGCTACCACGACCTTCGAGCCCTTCATGCCAACCAAATGCTGAATTGCCCCGGAGATGCCAACGGCGAAGTAGACCTTGGGAGCGACCGTCTGACCGGAACTTCCCACCTGCCGCTCCATCGGCAACCAACCGTTATCGCAGATCGGTCGCGAAGCGGCCAATTCTGCTCCCAACGCCTCGGCCAGCGCCTCAACGACCGGCAAATTATCTTTTTCCTTGATCCCGCGGCCCACAGATACAATCACGTCCGCAGCGCCCAAATCAACAGAACGTTGCGCCTCGCGAAATGGTTGCTCAGGCTTGCTGCGAATCTGCGACGCGTCGAGATTTACAGCGAACGGTTCGACCGGTGCGGCACTGACTTGAGCCTCTTGCGCGCGGAAGGCGCCCGCTTGGACGGACGCAAACTGGGGCTCTCCTTCAACCGCCACATCGGCGTTCAGCTTGCCTTGAAATAACTGGCGAACGAATTCGATACGCACTCCATCGGTTTTAATATCGACAACATCGCTGGCAAAAGGACGGCCGAAGCGCGTTGCTAACTTCGGAGCGAAATCGCGAACTTGATAAGTATGCGGAAAAAGAATGTACTTGGGTTGTTTCGATCGAATGAGTTGCTCTAGCGCCGCCGTGTAGCCATCGGGAGTATAGTCAGCGAGCAACGCGTGATCAACGGAGTAAACTTTCGCAACCCCGTATTGTGCGGCTTCACCCGTCACGGCCGCGATTCCCGCGCCCAAAATGGCTGCTTCCAGCGGTGCCCCAACCGATTGAGCGATCTTCTGTCCTGCCGCGAGTGCTTCGAACGACATACGGTTCCATTTGCCGTTCTGTTGTTCCAAAACAACCAGGACGCTCATATCACTCTCGCTTCGAATTTCAGTTTTTCGACAAGCTTCTTGGCAGCTTGCTTCGCGTCGCCAGTCAAGATTTGCGATTGTTTGCTGCGCTGCGGCGGATACACGTGTTCCAATTTCAATCCCGAAGCCGCATCGACTCCCAAGTGCGCAGACGGAATAGTCTTGATCTCCTTAGTCTTGGCTTTCTTGATGCCCATCAACGTCGCATAACGAAGTTTTTTGATGCCCGATTGAATCGTTAGTAAAACCGGCAAAGGCAGGACAACGTTCTGGAACCATCCATCTTCCAACTCGCGCTTGACACGAACCGCATTTCCCTGTGGCTCCACTTCCATCACGATAGTTGCGTGCGCATAACCAAGCAATTCGGCAAGAACCACACCCGTTTGCCCATAGCCAAGATCGTCTGACTGGAGCCCGGTAAGAATGAACTCCGATGCTTCCTGCTCGATCGCCTTCGCGAGCAGCCGGGCTGTCGCCAGCGCATCCAGTACGACTCCCTCGCTTACTTCAATGTGAATGGCGCGGTCTGCGCCCTTGGCCAAAGCTTCCCGAATGGTTTGCGTAGCGCGTTGCGGGCCTAAGCAGACCACCACGACTTCGCCGCCGAGCTTCTCTTTAAGCTGAAGCGCCTCTTCTAGCGCATAAGCGTCAGGCTCATTCATCTCATAGGTAAGGTCGGATTCGTCCAGCCACTTACCGTCGCTGTCCGCCTGCAGCGCCGAATCGCGGGCGGGCACCTGCTTTACAGAAACTATGATTTTCATCGATTACGGCACGCTCGGCCCGTCTTGAATCGCGCGCCGGTGCGTCTCTTCCAGTATGCAGGACGCGCCGCCAGAGGAGCGCACTAACACTACCAAAACAGCTAGTGGAACAGCCTTGGCACCCCTTTACTGAAGCTGTCTTTTACGGCAAGATGACGGCGCACACGCGGAGGAGTCATATCGCGCTCGTTGGACGTCCAGATCTTCTCGCCCTGCGAAATCAAATAGTCCGCGGTACGCGCAGCAAGGGATTGAATTGTGAGTCCCGGATTCGCAGACCCCTGCGTGGGCAAAACACTGCCGTCGCAAATGAACAGGTTCGACACATCGTGCGTACGACCGAATTTGTCCACTACCGAAGTAGCGGGATCAGAACCCATGCGCGCCGCGCCCACTAGATGAGCGTAGCGGGATTCCTGCACCACTTCTTCCGCGCCCGCCGCCCACATGACGTCCATTACTTTTTTCTTGCCGAACTCGATTAGCTTTTTGTCGTTCTCATGCAAATTGAACGTGATCTTCGGAACGGGAATTCCGTACTCGTCCTTTTCGTCGGCAATTTCCACTCGGTTATCGTGCCATGGCAGAATCTCGCCAAGAACGCCCAGCGTCGCCCAATGGTTGTAATCCATTAAGATGCGCCTCATCCCCCAGCCCCAGGCGCCTTTTGCGGCCATCATCTGCTTGGCAAAAGCAATCGGCAGCGGCGCCACAGTCTGAATTGCGAAACCTCTCGCGAAGCCACGTTTCGGGTCCGTCTCATAAAATTCTTCCGTCAGAGCATGCGCGGGCGGAGCCTTATACATCCGGATCAGCTCCGAGAAGCGTCCGAGCACGACATTGCCTGCCTGTGCCATCAAATAACGCCCTACGGTGCCGCTCGAATTGGCCAGCCCGCGTTCATGTCCCGGCCCAGCCGAGTTCAGCAATAGGCGCGGCGTCTCAATGGCGTACCCGGAAACAATCACGGCTTTCGCTCTTTGAAAATGTTCGTGCCCGTCGCGGTCGTAATAAAAAACGCCATTCACCCGGTTCGCGTGGCGCATGCCTATGCGAAACACCATTGAGAAATCGCGCACTTCGGCCCCATATTCCAGTGCTTCCGGAACGTGCGTAATCAGCGTGCTAGCTTTCGCTCCTACCTTGCATCCTTGAATGCAGAATCCGCGATAGATGCAATGCGGGCGATTTCCATGCGAACCAGACAGGATCGCGACTGGCCCACCTGCGCAGACGCGAATGCCAAGCTTGGTGCAACCCTTCACCAGCACATCGCCGACGCCACCTAACGGATGAGGGCCATATGGATATCCGTGCGGATCGCCCCAGGGGAAATAAGCCGGACCAGCGACAGGAATCTCTCGTTCCAGCAATTCGTAATAGGGCTTCAGTTCCTCGTACGACAGTGGCCAGTCGGCGCCCAAGCCGTCTTCTGTATAAACACGAAAATCGGATGGATGAAAACGCGGCGCGAAAGCGGCCCAATGCACAGACCCGCCGCCCACGCCCCTGCCGCTATTGTTCTCGCCAAACGTAAGCGGGTCTGCTCCTCCGGTGATGCGAAGGCTGTTCCAGTAAAGCTTGTGAGAACCTTTTTCGTCGCTTACCCAATCGCGCTCAGGATCCCAAAACGGCCCCGCATCCATGCCCACAACTTTGAAGCCGGCCCTTGCTAATCTTTGCAACAGCACGCCGCCGGCTGAACCAACGCCGACGACGCAATAATCCACCTCTTCACTGTCGAGATAGTGCTTGTACTGTTTCGAAATACGTTGTAACGGCCCCAGGATTCTTTTGCCGTTTTCGTGCGGCGGCTCGAATTCTCCCAGAAACGGCGATTTCAATGCGTTCCTCCCTGGCCATGGTGTGTAGTTTCTGCGCCAGCTGCCGCCTCTTCATATGCGTCGGAAATGGATGTGGATGGCGCCTCCCATTCATAGCGCTGCTCATCCTTTTCCCACGGCTCGGGCTCACCACCTTCCAATCTCGTATATGCGCGCGGATATGCGGGTCCGCCGTAACCGATCTCATCCCAAGCCCAAGGATGCGCGTAGTATGCCGCTACACAATCCTGTACCAGCAAATGCCAATATCGTTTGATCGACATGCGCTCCCAAATGTCATGCGCAGCGATTTTCTTTCCGTCGTGGATTGATTTGAGCACGTGGTCCTGCTTGAGCGGCCCAAGATCGAGGAAGGGCTGGTTGTACATCGCATACGCCGTTTCGTCGATTGCCTTCAGCCCCAAGCGATGAGCTTCGCCGTCCGGCGGCATGTCCACATAACGATACCCGTCGATGCTGCCTTTGTACAGACGCTCATCGATATAGTTCACAATCCTGATGTGGAATTCGGGCAGGCGATCATCTTGCGGCAGAATGCGATCGCAAACTGCCTGCATCAGGGGCAATTCATCTGGCGTGAAGAAACGTATTTCCGGCACGTCATAGACACGTTTCTCGACCACATCACGCGTCGCCGCATCCCAGAAGCTTTTCTGGCTGAGCGTTGAATATCCGGGATAGTAGCCGGGCTGCCGGACTGCAGTGCGGCGACGTCTCGTCTTTTTGTCAACAGGCAAAAGCTGCTCCACTGAAGAATCAACCACGTTTTTCCCTCCGCAGTAGACTAGCCAATAATCCCAGCGCACCACAGGCCGCGAACAGCAGCGGCGCAAATAGCGGCGGTCCGTATAGGATGTTATACAGCCATGTCTTGCGTCCGCCCGGCCTGCGCAAGATGCCGCGTGCGTGATAGAAAAAGCCCATTCCTCCGTTCGCCATGGTGATCGTAGAGACTGCGGGCAATAGCTTTCTTGCGATTCGCTCATTGAAGA
>DASREJ010000081.1:0-2809 GCA_035652115.1 Bryobacteraceae bacterium | reverse complement strand
TGGCATATCGGTGGACAAAAACGTATTCCACCCCGACACTGTTGTTGGGTCGAAGCTCAACGCATGGCCCTTTATCATGTAGGTGCCATTGGTAAGTCGGCAAGTATGTCGGTCATGTTGACGCCCCCCGTCGTTCTTTATCTGAACGACTGCTTCACGATTTCCACGTAGATTTGTCGACGATCGCAAGCTCGGCTTGGATTCGTCTGCTGAAGATCGCAGACAAGCAACGTTAAACGCGCCGCACCCTCGGTGGCACCAAATAGGGCAAAGGTGTCATCTGTGAAACTTCTCAAAATGATGCCGCTATCGGGTGCGCGTTCGAGCTGTTCAACCAGACTTAGTGCGAACAAGGTTGAAAGCGCCCTCAATCTCGGAAAGTCGATATTCTGAAGTCGGCCGACGTCGCGATCGAGGAATTCGACACTCTTGAAAAAACCAAATTTGTAACCCGCCAATACGTTTTCAATTGATAAATACGGATTGAATAAGCCCAAAGACATCAGCGACGATAAAAGGCTGCCGCTATTATCGCTCGCCACACACGAGTACAATGTTTGATGGGAACCGATTAGCAATGCAAACTTGAGAGCCGCCGCAGGCTCTAAATCGCTCGCGTCGCCGATCTGCTGTTCCAACTCTCGACAATTCGCAGGTACGGGCTGCTTAACTCGAAGATTAACGCAAAGTGGCGAGTCAACAAGACAGATTGCACTCTGCTCTCGAATGAGTCTGAAATCCGAATGTATTGAATCGGGATCCTGAAAGAGGAAAAGATCTCGCAGAATGTCGCGCTTGGTTTGCTCCCCAGGAATATCAAGGATCAAATTTCCAAGCTCACGGGCGCCACGTCCTGCAATAACGAGAGATCGCGCCAGCAGAAGCTGACCTTTTTGTGTGGTAACAAAATCATTCTTTTCGATCAGAGCTTTGAACAGCGCCGCCGATGGCAGTGGCCTGCGGTCCAGAGTTAGCAAACACAACAGATCGCAAGAAAGACGCCGCACCTGCGAGGCCTTAAGCAACTCGCTCAAAAATCTATCTGTCCAGAAATACCGTACCAGTTTCAATGATGGGATCTCATCGAAAACTCTGAACGTGCCAGAAGCCACCTTCGCTTCGCATTCGCTGGAGAACACACTAGCGTCAAAACGCAACTCATTGATGTGCTCGGTCAAGACGCGACCGACGCCGATTCCTTCGTCAATACCAACGTGGCCGTCGATGCATTTCTGCATGAGATCAGTAGTATCACCCAAGGCTCTCGTGGAACAACAAACCATTGCAACCAATGCTGCAACTAGAGGGAATAGGATGGTACATTTACGGACGCCGTGAAAGAAAGAGCGGCCTTGGCCTCCGGAGTAGCTGACACGTGAAACTCGGTAAAATGACGACGACGTCGAGTGCATTCTGAGTCCTTTATCGGCACATTGATCGTCTTGAAATGCAAACCCCCATTAATTGATCATGCGGCCTTACTCATCGGGATCATGAGAGGCATTCCAAATGACGACGCCAGCGTAACTTCCCTCTCATTTGCGGAGCGACTAGAACGGTTATCGAATATTCCGCGGCCATAGCTTATTTCCCCCAGAGCTTGACCAACAATCGAATTGCGACAGCGGCGAAGTAGAACAATAAGCAATATAGCGAGAGCATAAAAAAGAGAGCTTCAGGAGTCCCGACCGCCCCCCCGGATATGGCATTGGAGTGTCGGCTTGGATCAGCCATACTTCGTGAGCACCCGACAGTGCCAGAACTAAATAGATGAATAGAAATACAGACGAAAAATATCTGTTTCTTATGACAAACATCACTGCGACGGGCAGGAATGTAGGCCAGATGTATGCCCAATCGGCGCCTATTCCGAGGAAAACTCGTTCAAGCACAAACCAGCGCTCAGCCGCAACTATTCCAGCTATCAGCACCGCGCAGAGATTTAGTATCAGCGTCGTTCGACCGCCAAGGAGATTTAGGGCGCGTCCCACCAAAGCACGCCAACGCGGCGGTTCTTCCGCCACATCGTGCTGTGCTTCCGCTGCCGGCTCTCCCATCGTTTTCCCAGTAGGCTTCAGTCGTCGCCCTCGGACCTAGCCGGTTTGGATTACCTTACAAGTCATGCGGTTGCAGCCACGCCGTCTGCGGCGTGCGCTGCATTTACGGTTTGCTTGCTAATACCGCTCCCCATTTTCGCATCGCGGGCTCGTTCCCCGCGATCTCCAGGATCAGTTTTTTCAAAATGGCATCGGCAAAGTTCTCGTAATTTGCCGCCGGAATCATGAACGCTCCCGGTCCGCCGATCACATAGGAGTAGTAATAGGTGTCGAGATTCGGTTCCACCGAGGTAATTGGCAATCCATTGATGCCGATGCCCTTTGCCACCGCATCGTCGCGCGCGTCGGTGACGGAGCGCCCGCTGCTATTGGCGCCATCGCCGGAAATGTCGATGGTGCGCCGCTGACTCTTGAACGGGCTTTGTGACAATAGCTGCACGCCGGTGTCGATCGCGCCGCTGATGGAGGTGCCGCTGCCGCCGAACAGCTCGCGCTCGGAGTGAGCGATGGCATCGGCCAGATGCTGTGCCGAGGCCGTGTCGTTGACCAGCGTCCAGGGCACGACCTGCACAAAGTCAAACGGCCCGGTCCATTGCACGAAGGTCACCGAAATGGATTGCAGCGATCCGGAAGCAATCGCCTTCATCACCTGCGGATTGCGAAACGCCGCGACATAGCCCTGTTTCTGCAGATCGAAACGCACGTCGTTGACGCTGCCCGAACAGTCAACCGCGAGCACGAGCTGGAGATCG
>DASREJ010000080.1:0-15354 GCA_035652115.1 Bryobacteraceae bacterium | reverse complement strand
AAACGATTCCAACTGCTGTTGAATGGCAGCGGACAGGCTACGACCACGGGGGATCCGATTATCGTCGAGAACGTCGGCGGCGCTAAACGGGAGTTTCCGCTACCCCAGAGTAGTCGAACTGAGTGGGTAAGCAAGCGAGCGGCCGAGGCCAGAAGTTCCTCCCGCGAAGAGATCCACGAGGAAATCGGACCGTACCAAGTGGAAGGCGACCGCTTGTGGTTTGGCAAAACGTTCTATAACAGCGAAGGCAGCACGGGCGTCGGTGGCTTTGGTTATTTCGATGTTCGCTCGCGTTCTTACAAACTCCTGGAGCCACGTGAGGTCTGGGACTGGGCGATATCCGCTTTGCTCGTTGAGCCAGATGCAATTTGGCTGGGTCTGGTTCACTACGGAGAAGGTGCGGATATTTCAGGTGGCCTGCTCCGCTGGGATCGAGTCACCGCAACAGCGCGGCATTACGATCTGAAAGCCGAACTGCATCAGATTATGCGCTGGGGCGACGATCTCTATTTAGCAACCGGCGATGGCATTGAGGTGCTACGCGCGGGACGAATAGACCGCTATATCGTAGATTCCATGCCAAATGGCAAATTTCACGTGGTGGAGTGCGAGGGAGGTTATCGTTAAACAAAAAAAACAGGCGCGACCCCAATCGCGCCTGTCTCATGAGCAACGTTACTTTACTCTAAATTTCCGTGCACCAAAACACAGCGCAGCCGCTCCTCCGATAAGGAGACCGAGGGATGCCGGCTCAGGTGTGCCGGTCACGGGAACAGATGCGCTCTGCACGCCTAAAATGTCGAACTCCCAGTTCGCCGTTCGTGAGTTGCCTGCTGGTACGCCGGAGACGTCACAGAAGATGCCCGCCGAGCAGCCGAAACCGGCGGTAAAATTGCCGTGTCCCGTCTCTGTAAACCCGTTGGAAAGGTTAGGACCAATCGCAAAATTGTCATACTCCATGACGGACACCGTGTAAGTCCCGGGTGCTAAGGTGGAACTCAAATAAGTATCATAATGTTCGCCGGTAACCGAATCTGCTGGTACGTTAGATCCGCCGTCGTCGTTTTGATTGATCTGAGCCCCGCTGCTGTTAAACAAGGCCAGGATGGGATCAAAGCCGCCACGCGGAATAGTAACTCCGGCGGCGTCTACTCCGCCAGCATAGGACCAAGTCCGCAAAGTCACTGTAGACGACGCGCCTACAGTGAAGTTGAATAACTGGACGTTATCATCCGCTGTAAAACTACCTTGGAAAGAAAAATTGTCTGCCGATGCCCACGATGCTGCCGCCGTGAGCATTAATACGGCAAGGGAACCACGCAATAAACTGCGCACAAGATACAAACCTTATACCTCCTCCATGAAGGTATTTAAGCAATCCATGTTATGGATGGCAAGGCTGTACAGTTTGCGGGTAATTATAGTACCGGTACAAACGTCCCAATACTTTGGTTAGTTAAGACACTTTCGGTACTAAAGTGCCGGGACAGTTACTCAAGAGTTATCTGCGTAACTAATTTTTTAGTTGCTGCACCACTGCATCGGTAAACTCTTCTGTCGTTGCCGTTCCGCCTACATCGCCGGTTAGATACTTGCCGTCGCGATAGACATTCTCGACTGCCGACTGCAATTTGTGTGCTGCATCGGGCTCTCCCAGATGGATAAGCAACATCGCTGCAGATAACATCAGCGCGGTCGGGTTCGCTTTCCCTTGTCCCGCGATATCGGGAGCGCTCCCATGTACGGCTTCAAACACTGCATGCGTCTCGCCCATATTGGCTCCGGGTACTATTCCAAGGCCGCCAACTAGGCCCGCCGCCAGATCCGAAACGATATCGCCATAGAGGTTCGGCAACAACAGAATGTCAAACGTCTCGGGGCGAATGACTAATTGCATCGATGCATTGTCGACGATCAGTTCTTTGTAGTGAATCTCGGGAAATTGTTGAGCGACCTCCCGACAGCAGCGCAGAAATAAACCATCGGCGAGTTTCATAATATTCGCCTTATGGATTGCGGCCACGCGCTTACGGCCGTTCTTTTGCGCGTAATTGAAGGCATAACGCGCAATCCGTTCCGAAGCGGTCCGTGTGATCACTTTTAGACTCGTAACCACATCTTTAACAATTTCGTGCTCCAGGCCTGAATAGAGATCTTCCGTGTTTTCGCGAAAAATCACCATGTCGATCTTCACATCCTGAAAACGAGTCTTGATGCCGGGTAGCGTCCGCACTGGCCGCACATTGGCAAATAAATCGAGTGCCTTGCGCAATGCCACATTGACGCTCTGAAAGCCGCCTGCAACCGGAGTCGTGACAGGCCCTTTCAATCCCACACGCGTCTCGTTGAGCGAATCGAGCAGATAGTGCGGCAGTGTTTTGCCGGATTCGAGAATAATCGCTTCGTTCAGTTCTGCGCGCTTCCAGCAAATATCCACACCCGTGGCTTCGACAGCGCGAACTGTGGCGTGCGCGACTTCGGGACCGATGCCATCGCCAGGAATCAGAGTGCAGTAGTGGGGCACACCTCGATTCTATTTCCGACAGGCGGCGCGAGACCGTTTGCCAGAATGACAGTGATGCCCAGAATTGAGCGCGCGCTGTTGAGCGTGACAGATAAGACCGGAATTGTTGAATTCGCGGACAAGCTTCATGCCTTGGGAGTGGAGTTGATCTCCACCGGTGGAACCGCAAAATTGTTGCGCGAAAAACAAATTTCGGTCCGCGAAGTATCAGATGTCACGGGCTTTCCGGAGATGCTGGATGGGCGCGTAAAGACTATCCATCCGCGCGTCGCGGGCGGCATCCTGGCAATCCGTTCGAACGCCGAGCACATGCGCGCATTGAAAGAACACGGCATCCCCGAGATTCAAATGGTGGTGGTGAATCTCTATCAATTTGAGAAATTCGCGAATAAGCCGGGTGTTACGCGCGAGGAGTTGATCGAAAACGTGGATATTGGCGGGCCCACCATGATCCGCGCGGCGGCTAAGAACTTTCAAGATGTTGCGGTAGTCGTTTCGCCCAATCAATATCCCGCGATTTTGAGCGAAATGGCCGCCAACGATACGCGTGTCAGCCCCGCAACCTGCTGGGAACTGGCGCAAGAAGCTTTCTCTCACACCGCCGCTTACGATCAAGCGGTTGCCTCACGGCTCGCGCAAATCGATTCGGATGGACGCGATCTACCTGAGACCTTGCCCGCCATCTTGCGCATTTCTGCCAAGCGATCTACGACCCTGCGCTACGGCGAAAACCCGCACCAGCGTGCGGCCTTATACAGTTTCAATCGTGGCGGCATTGCTGGCGCGGAGCAATTGCATGGCAAGGAACTTTCCTATAACAATCTGGTGGATTTAGAAGCTGCTTGGGAATTAGTACAAGAGTTTGAAGCACCGGCCGCTGCAATCATCAAGCACACCAATCCCTCAGGCTGCGCCGAGCAAAACACGCAGGTGGAGGCTTATCGCAAGGCACTCGAAGCCGATCCTATTTCGGCATTCGGCGGTGTTCTTGCGTTTAATCGGGAACTGGATGAAGAGACCGCTGCTGAAGTGAATAAGCTGTTTGTCGAAGCAATTGCGGCGCCGGCGATTTCGGCAGCAGCGCTTGCCATCCTCACGGCCAAGAAAAATCTGCGAATTGTTCGGGTGCATCCGCTTCCCACACCCGAGTTGGTGATCAAATCGATTTCCGGTGGCCTTCTGGCGCAAACAGCGGATATCGGCGAATTGGACGTTGCGTCACTAGAAATAAAGACGCAACGGGAGCCGACCGCGCTCGAGCGCGAGGCATTGATCTTTGGCTGGACCGTTTGCAAGCACGTTAAATCGAATGCGATCGTTTATGCGCGGCCGGGCCAGACAGTAAGTGTCGGCGCCGGGCAGATGAGTCGCGTGGACAGCGTGAAGGTCGGGGCCATGAAGGCCATCTTGCCGCTGGAGGGAACGGTGCTAGCTTCCGACGCTTTCTTTCCATTCCCCGATGGAGTAGAAGAAGCGGCTCGGCACGGTGTAACGGCTGTAATTCAGCCGGGCGGCTCCGTAAATGATGACAAAGTAATCGCCGCCGCCAACCGCTTGAATTTGGCGATGGTGTTCACTGGAATTCGGCATTTCCGCCATTAACGGCTTAGCCACATGAGCTGAATTTCACGCTACAATACCGGGATTACAAATCGAGGACGATCTTCTTGCAAACTCGAATGATCCTCTTCTGCTCAGTCGGCGTTATTTCCGCGAGCTAAAGACTTGCGAGCATGGCGATCGACGGCTCAACCCCTAATTGCGCAGCGCCATGGCGGAAGCCCAATCGGCCGGCAACGTTCCCAACGGAAGTAGTTGGCCTTTTTCCAGATGCCGCACCGTCTTCGCGAAGCGAGCCGCATGTGGATCGTGCGTCACCATGATGATGGTTTTACCAAATTCCTTATTTAATCTGGATAGCATCGTCAGGACGTCCTCAGCGGCTGCCGCGTCTAAGTTGCCCGTGGGTTCGTCCGCGAGAATTAACGCTGGATCGGTGACGATGGCGCGCGCAATGGCAACACGCTGCTCCTGGCCACCGGATAGCTGTTTCGGAAGATGATCGAGACGATCTCCAAGCCCTACTAGTTTCAGGGCGGTCTCGGCGTGTTCCAGCCGTTCTCTTTTGTTCAGTCGCGTAAGTTTAAGCGGTAATTCTACATTTTCGAGAGCCGTCAGCACTGGGAGCAGATTGAATGATTGGAATACAAAGCCGATGTGTTCGTTGCGCCAGTGTGCAATTTGTTTATCGTTCAGTTGCCGCAAATTGACACCCAGCACTTCAATTTCGCCGTTACTTGGCTTGTCCATGGCCGCGATCAAATGCAGCAGGGTTGATTTTCCGGACCCGGATGGTCCCATCAGCGCAATAAAATCGCCTTTGTCGATTTGAATGTCGACCTCATCGAGAGCCACGACGTGAAACTCATCGCGTACAAATTCTTTGTTTAGTTTTCTTGTTTTGACAACTGCGTCGCTCATGATCTTTATCTCCCTTTTATTGCTTTGGCTCCACTCTTTGTCCGTCTTTGAGATTGGCCGGCGGATTTACGATCAGGTCTTCTCCTCCAATAAGGCCTGCTTCAATCAGCACGCCGCGCTCTGAAGTTCCCGCCGTTGTCACAGTCCGTTTGCGAGCGCGCTTGTCCAAAACTACGAATACGCTTCCGTTCTGGATCGCCGCTTGTGGAATGACAACGATGCGCTTCGGAGTATTGCCGCCGGCCTGTTGAGGTTTCGCCTCGTTGTAGAACGAAACCGTCGCGTTCATATCCGGCCGCAAGTAATCGTCCGGATTTTGCACGCGCACCTTCACCTGCACGGTCGCCTTAGCGCGATCAGCCTCTGGCGAAACCTGTTCGATGACGCCTTCGTACTTGCGATCTGGATATGCGTCCGTCGTAATAATTCCTTTCTGCTGCGGCCCCAGTTTCGGAAAATCGTTCTGGCTGATATCCAGCTCCACTTGCAGATCGTTCAGATCGGCCATCGTGACGATATAGCCTTTGGCGCCTTTGTCGCCCACGAAGCCGGTGGTGATGAATTCGCCTTTTTCGACGTTACGATCCAAAATGGTTCCCGTAACAGGCGCCTTGATGACCGTGTTATCGAGTTGAGTCTGGGCGTAGGCGAGCGCGCCACGGGCCTGTTCGATCTGACCTCGAACCTGATCGATCTCTTCTTTGCGAGGCCCCAGAACGGCAAGATCGAGCGTGCGCTGCAAGCTGGCGACTTTGGCCACGTCACCGTCATACTTGGCCTGGGCGTCGTCAAGCGATTGCTTGGCAAGAACGCCCTCTTGCACCAGTTGACGTGTTCTATCGAGCGAAGCCTTAGAGTCGGCCAAATCGGCCTTTGCCTGGTCCACATCCGCCCTCGCCTTTTGGACCTCTTCAGGACGCGAGCCGTGTTCGTCTTCCGCGAGCTTCGCTTCCAAATTGGCGAGCTGCCCTTGCTGCTGCTGCACCTGCGCTCGATACTCATCGTCTTCCAGGCGCACCAGCACCTGGCCAGCCTGAACCTTGTCACCTTTATCGACGCCAATCCACGCCACCCGGCCGTTGACCTTCGACGCAACTTCGATTTTGTGCGCCGCGATGATGTATCCAGTCGCCGTCAATACGACTTGTTGTTCGTTCGCGCTTGACCCGCTTACCGGCGATGGCACCGTAACGACGTCCACCGGCAGAGGTGCTGTCAACCGTTCATACGCAACAACCGCCCCCACGGCCAGCAGCCCCAGAACAAGGGCCATCACCACTAATTTCAAAATGGGCTTCGGTTCCGACGTACGACGCGCGGTACGGTCAATCCGAAGACTTTTTAATTCTGTTTCCATCTATCCCCAAATGGTGCTTAGGCTTCGCGCAGCGCTGTCAGGATCTCCTTTTGAGCAGCCTGCCGGGCGGGCAATAGACCCCCTAATGCCCCCAATATCAATGAGAACAACAATCCGATGATCATGACAACCGGTCCGATACGGAAATTGAAGCTGGTCTCGCTAAAGGTGATGAAATTTCCCAGACCCGTGGTCACGTTGTTCAGCGGAAGCACAATGATGCATGCGAGAATGCCACCGACTAATGCAAGCAGCAGCGACTCCAGAAAGAAGCTGAGCAAAATGCTTCCTCGTGTAAAGCCGAGAATACGGAGTGTGCCAATTTCTTTCGAACGTCGCGCCACCGCAGCGTACATCGTATTCATCGCCGCGAACGAACTTCCCACGGCCATAATGATGCAAACGAAATAACCGAGAAAACTGATGGGGCCGGCCGAGACCATCTGGGCCGCATAATATTCCCGTTCGGTCCACACCGTAACGTTCAAACGACGGTCTGCTTCAAGCGATTTGCGCAATGCCGCCGCGGTCACCTCGTCGGTTGCCTGCAACAACGCCGAGCTATAGGTGTCCGGGCGATTAAAATCGGAAGACACCTGATTCGCATCACCAAAAATTTCACTATTGACCGCGCTTTGACCGCCATCCATGACGCCGACGATGGTCCAATAGCCTTTGCCGAACTTCAGTTGTTTGCCTAACTGCGCCTGCGGATAGCGCTTCACAATCGATTTCCCAACGGTGATTTCCCGCTGCCCGGGACGAAACCAGCGGCCGTTTATGATCTTGAGCTTGCGCATTTCCGCGCCACGTAGGGAAACTCCGCGAAGCGTGACATTGGCCCCTTCCGGGTTGTCCACGTTCGGCAAGTTGATTATTGTTACTACTTCGAGGGAGGCTTTCGGACTTCCATCCGGCCATGTTGCGATTCCCGGGAAAACTTTGACAATCTGAAACTGCTCCTGCGTAAACAGACTAGTCAGTTCAGCGTTGCCGCCTTTGCGCAACACCAGCAAGCGCAGCGGATCGCCCGTTTCCGCAAATGCCGTGCGCAAGCCTGAAACCAGTCCCAAGACTGCAAGCAGTACCGCGACTGTCATTGCTATTCCTGCGGCAGTCATCAAAGTGGTGGTCTTGCGAACCACTAGATTGCGAACATTGTAGGAGATAGGAATTGCCATGTTTCTATCCGGCGTAACGCAGAGAGTCAAGAATATTCGTGCGCGCGGCGTTCCACGCAGGCAGCAGGGAACTGATCAATCCCACCGCAACGGCCACGCCCATCGCGATGCCCGCCGTAATCGGCGTCATCGACAGATTGTGTAATTGAGGAACCACTGTTGCGGCGATCTTTCCGACTGCAACCGATAGCAGCGCCGCAAAGACAAGGCCGACAATGCCGCCGACGAATGCGATGGTGATCGCCTCGCCGACAATGATGCCGAGTATCTTTTCCGTTGTGAAGCCCAGTGTCTTTAATACGCCGACTTCTCGAATGCGCTCACGGACCGCCATCGCCATGGTATTGCCGGAAACCAGCAGAATGGTGAATGTAACAGCCGCGCAGATGCTGATCAAAAACAATTTGATGTTGCCGATGAACGACACGAAGCTCAACGCGAATTGCGCTTCCGATTCTGTCTTGGTTGGCGGCGATGCCTCTGCAAACATGTCGTCAATCGCTCTCGCTATACGTGGCACATTGTCCGGACTATCGGCAAGGATCGCGATGGTGCTGTTTAGGTTTCGTCTCGCCAGCGGAAGTGCGTCGCGAAGATAATCGGCGTTAAAAAATAGCGTGTCCGACACATCCGGATCGTCAAAGATGCCTACGACCTTCAGCTCCAAGTTGACCGGGTAAATGTCGCCCAACAAGGTAATTCGGTCGCCAATTTTGAAATTCAATTTTTTCGCTAAATCACTTGAAATAATGCACCCTGTCTTGTCGGTGACAAACGCGCGGCGCTGGTCGTCGGGCATGATCAACTGCGTGCGAATCGTGAAAAACTGCTTTGGCTCGACTCCAAGACGAGCAAAAAAGTTTTTCGCCTCGCGGTTGTCTTTATATGTTCCGCCGAACCAGTTCCATGCAGACACTTCCCTGACGCCGGGAACTCGCCGGATTTTGTCTTCGTAGGCGTACGGGATTGCTTGACCCAGTGAAACTTTATGCCGCGTGATAAGACGCAATGCTTGGCCGGGCGTTTCCTCACCGAAGTACAATGCGTGATACATCGCAATCAACACGCCCAGCAGGCACAGCGAGACAGCCATGCTGAGAATAGTGAGAGTGCTGCGGCGCTTGTTGCGCGAGATGTTTTTTACTGCGAGCGAGAAGTATCTGAACACGCGCTTATCCTTTTTTGTCAGGTTAGCTTAGGTTCGCCATCGTGGTCTTGCTCGGATCGGCGAACGGCGATCTCTTGATGCGCCAAAAGGGAATACGCACCGGCGAAATCCGCCGTTCGAGGAAAGATGATTGACGCGATTTCAGGTCGCCGCTGGACTGACGCCGACCAGCGCTTTATGCGCCAAGCCCTTGCATTGGCTGCGCAAGCCGAGGCAGAGGGTGAAGTGCCCGTCGGCGCCATCATTGTCATGCAGGGCGAGATTGTGGGACAAGGCCACAACCGGCCGATTACCGCATGCGACCCCACTGCCCACGCCGAAATTGAAGCTTTACGCCAAGCCGCCGCTCGATTGCGGAACTATCGTTTGCCCGGCTCAACCTTATATGTAACTTTGGAGCCCTGCCCGATGTGTACGGGAGCGATTGTCTCGGCGCGAATCGAACGCCTGGTCTTTGCAGCGCGCGACCTCCGCTTCGGCGCGGTTCGCAGTAAGTTTGGACTCGCCGACTCCGATCTGCTGAATCACCGTGTGCGCGTGGAAGAAGGATTGTTTGCTGTGGAGGCGGGGGAATTACTCACAAATTTCTTTGCTAACCGGCGGCCCGACAGACGGGAATACTAAGGCCGCCAAAAGAAAAAAAGCCAGGCTTTGACAAGCCTGGCCTCGCCTACCCTGTCGCGAAAAATTCTCGCCGATGTCAGGCAGCTCGCTTGACCGGGAACTGCAGAACCCGTTTGGCGGGCGGTAGTTTCTCTGTCTCTACCGGGAATGGTATCGACGTAGTGGTTTTTTCCTTCGTGCCGCCGCTGAAATAATCATCCAGCGGATACAGGGCGTACGGCTCTAATTCCCTGAACGCGCGACCCAATTTTTGCTGAATTCGATACACCTCATGAAAGAACTCACCTCGATCCAGGTTGAGTCTCCGGCAGCAAAGTTTCCAATCCGCGCCCAGCAAAAAATGGAATTTAAACAGCCTATACTGATACTCGTCTAAGACTCGCCGGCTTACTAAGCAAAAATCGGCGACATACTCTTCATTCTTAAGACCCCATACGGACTTTCGCAGCCGGCCGGGATTCGCCTCTAGCGAAATACGGCTAACGTGTTTTTCTTTGGAAACACATTTAACAAACCGTGCGTAACAGGCACGGAAGATAGTGCGAAACACGCAATTACAGGGAGCAGACAACCCTGCACGGCCAGGCCTCAGGCCGAGGCCGTGGCAGAATGTACATGACTGCTGGGCCAAGGCTATTGTTTCTGAACGCGTCCATTCCATTTTGTTTTTTTACTTTCCCTCCAAAGTCCTCGCCGCGGGTGCGTTGAACTCGTCGGTTTTTATATGTCCAAGATACTGGTACTTTTTGTTTGCACCAATAAACTAGGTAGAAATTTTCCCAGGCCAAAAGGAGAATTTTCCAGAAATTTATCCACAACTGCTAGAAGACTCACAATTTACGTGAAATAATAATTTTCTGCCCATGCCTGGTAATTTAGACTAGATATAAGGGAAATTCGGGTACCCTATTTCTAATTGAAATCAGTTCTAAGGCCTGAGGCTGTCACGTTTGGTGCACTCCAAACCCGGCTCATTCGGTTTGTAAATAACCGCATTTCGAATGGCGATTTCAGCGAGCGCGGACTCGCTAGAATTCTGCAAATCTCGCAGCCGCAACTCCATAATGTGTTAAAAGGCGCCAGAAAGCTCACGCCTGAGCTGGCCGACCACGTCATGCAGTGTTTCGGAATCACCGTCCTCGATCTGCTGGAAAACTCCGAGTTGAGTGTGCAACTCACACGTCCCCCGGACAGCGTACCTTTAATCAGAATGCAATCAAGACGGGGTCATCATTTGGAAAGCCGCTGTCTTTCTGAAGAACAAGAAATTCCGAAGAAGGGTCCCGGTCGTGAGTCGTCGCCGGACGAATTCGATCTCACCGGTATCGCTTGAGGTCAGATTAATCCTAATCGCTTGCTTGTGACTGAGTCACAAGCTCTCATTCGTTCCGAAACTAATCATCGATTTCACATTGAAACAGACACAGGGGTCTGATCTGTTTCGCTTTGAACCGCGCACCATGTCGAGCCTGTTGCGGCGAGGCTTGAGGCATTACGTAATCCACTGAATTTAGAGCACTAAGTCGCGGTACATTCTGCCGATCACGACTGATTTTTCGCTGGTGTCCCGAGTGCCTTTTCACCCATGTCGAAGCCGAGCGCTTCGGCAGGGAGACAAGACACATGAACGCAACGGCCAGCAGACGCGCTAAAAGCCCCATCTCATACGAAAGTCAAGAGACTTCAAGAAGGGATGCGTTGATCCTGGAACATATGTCGCTTGTAGGAGCCATTGCGGCTCACGTACAGCGATCTCTGCCCGTGCACATTGAATTGGACGATCTGGTCCATGCCGGCACAATGGGTCTGTTTGATGCCGCTGTGAAGTACCAGGCCGACAAGAAAGTGGCGTTCTCCACTTATGCCAAGCATCGGATCAGAGGTGCGATTCTGGACAGCCTGCGGCAGTTAGATTGGGCTTCGCGGGACCTGCGAAAGCGTTATAAGCAAATGGAATCTATGAAGACCGATCTGACCGCGAAACTGCAGCGGGAGCCAACTGAAGCCGAACTGGCTTCGGCCATGGGCTTGGATTTGCGGCGGTGGCGCGCGCTGATGGTGGATTTCAGAAGTCTCGGAAACGCTGCCGCGCAAATACGTGCGGAACGCGAGGAGCAGCCGAATCTTGAGATGCCCTGCGCGGCTGCTCAGAAGCCTGATAACGTTTTTGCACGTTCCGAGTTGCGAGAGAAATTAAATTCAGCCATGTCCACTCTGCCTGATCGGTATCGGAAGGTGGTGGAACTTTACTACGACCGCGATATGACGATGAAAGAGATCGGCGACATTCTTGGCGTCAATGAAAGCCGAGTGTCACAGATTCATAAGAGCGCGCTTGCACGGATGCAGTTGGCGCTCGACGGCAGCGGCATTCATTCCGCAGCCGCATTCTAAAAAGTTGCGCTATCGAACGACGATGTTGTAAGGCAGCAGTTGCATGATGCCACCTTTGAGAATCGCCGGATTAGGAAGGGCCGGTATTAATTTTCGGAGCTTTTCTGTGGCTGCGGCGTCCTCATACGGATCTGTCGACGAGCTCGTCAGCATTTCAAGCAGGCTCTTGCGCGGAGGATACAGGACCAGATCGGTGGCGCCTCCCGCTGAAAGATGCGCTTTCTGCCGCAGCAGGGCAACCGCTTGGTCGAGACCCCCTATTTCGTCCACCAGCCCATTCTGCTGAGCTTGCGCGCCCATCCAGACGCGGCCTTGTGCCAGCGCATCGATCTGATCGTACGTTTTCTTGCGAGAGGTCGCAACTTTGGTTACAAAGGACCGATAGGTGGCGGAAATAGATTCGTGCAGCTTCTGTTGCGCAGCATCCGACAGAGGCTGAGTGAGCGAATCCATGTCGGACAATTTACCGCGGCTTATGGCGTCTTCAGAAACACCGAGCTTATCCAGCAGCCCATGTATGTTGGGCCGCACATACAAAACGCCGATGGATCCGGTAATGGTATTTGGATACGACATGACCGGGCTTCCGGTCAGCGAAATGAAGTAGCCGCCCGAGGCAGCAACATCGGACATCGATATCACAAGCGGCTTAGCACCCGCCAGCAGCTTCAATTCATGAAGAATTTCGTCTGAGGCAACTGCGTCTCCGCCTGGAGAATCGATGCGTAGCAGAACTCCCTTAATGCTATGATCGTTTCGAAGCTGCCGGACCAATTTGATAAATGAACCGGAGGAGAGCGTGTCGCCACTAGCTGGCGAGTCGTTCAGATCTCCGCGCAAAATATCCCCTTCTCCGACGAGCATGGCGATCCGATCGCCATTGCCGGGAGCCGCGCGAAAATACGCCTGTATTTTGGTCTTGTTGAGGTTTGACACGCCGGTCTTTTTCTTCAGGTCGGCATAGACTTCATCTTCATATCCCAGCGCGTCCACCAATCCGGTCGCTTTGGCTTGAGCGCCTAAGAACGGTCCCATATCGATGAGCGCCTTCATGTCGTCTGCTGACTTATGACGGGAAGTTCCCGTAGTTGCGCAGAAATCCCCATAAATCTGATCCAAAACCTGATTTAGTACCTCGCGGCTTTCGGGCGACATGTTCGTTCTGGTGAAGATGTCCCCGGCATCTTTAAAACGGCCGATATGGTCCACCTGAACGCCGACCCCGAGCTTATCGAGGGTGCCCTTGAAATACATCTCTTCCAAATGAAACCCTTTGACGTTCAGCATGTCATCGGGCGAAAGATAGATCTTGTCGGCAATGGAAGCCAGATAGTATTCGTGCGATCCCGGTCCTTGAAGATAGGCGTAGACGGGTTTGCCTGATTTCTTGAAATCGGCTATATCCTGGCGGAGCTCTTGCAGGCGTGCCCACCCGATGAGAAGGTTGCGCGGCTGAATAACCAGCGCTTTGATGCGATTGTCGGTGGCCGCCGCGCGAAGCGATGTCCAGATGTCACGAACGGTTGGGAAAGCTGGCGTCTGGATGAACGGAATATCGATGGAAAGGGGAGCAGCTTCCGGAACGTCGCCGCTGAGCGAAAGAACAAGCGTCGAACTAGCTGCGACCGTTGGCTGTTTCGCGGCGAAAATTCTGCCGATAGCCAATATGCAAATCACTGCCACCAGAACCGTGACAATACCACCGACCAGCACTCCCAAAAGGAACTTGCCCATAAAGGTGGATAACCTTCTCCCAAATGGAAGGGTAGCAAGTTGTGAATTTACTTAGCGGGCGACCTGAGCCGCGACAAGGCCTTTCTGGATGGCGTATTCGATCAAGCTCGCCCGATTGTGAATATCCAGCTTACGCATCAGGTTGAGCTTATGGGCCTCGACGGTTTTGACGCTCAATGCAAGTTCAGATGACACTTCTCGGACCGTGCGTCCTTCGGCCAGTAATCGGACAACTTCCTGTTCGCGCGGCGTCAGCGTGGCAGTTCGGGCGTAGTCGCCGTTTGAATCCGCGAGGGCTCGCAGATCAGGTACGATGCGCGACAAGCCGCGATTGTTCTGTTCGTCAGAAAAAGCAACTTGCCGGACACCGGCTATGAGATGCGCCGCCGTGCTGTCTTTCAACATGTAGCCTCGCCCACCTGCTGCGACAGCCAGGTCAAGCTGCTCGCTACCGTCGCTTTGGGTCAGAAACAGAATCGCCATTTGTGGATGTGCATGCCGCAGTGCAAAGGCAGCCTGCTGTCCGGCTTCTTCAATGAGAGACAGGTCCATCACTAAGACATCAGGCGATGTCAAACGCACTTTGGCCAGCGTATCCTCTGCGTCCGACGCTTCTTCTACAATCCGGAAATCGCTTTCCGCAGAAAGCAAGCTTCGCAAGCCGCGTCGAAAGAGCAGATTCCGGTCCGCGAGTAAAATTTGACTAATCCGTTTTCCGCGTACCAACGCTATATCCGTCCAATCACTTACCCTTATCGGCAGGAATCCCGATAACACTTTAGGAAAGTGTTGACCGCCGTGGCTTCGCTCTAGGTTCCGCGGCCTACTCCGGACAGCACGCCGTAACTATGCCCGCCGCCATCGCGAGCCTGTGATCTTGGTTCCAGGGTGGCCCTATCGCCCTCCTCAGCTGGAGGAAGTGCGCGCCGAAATCCTTTACACCTAACGCTTGACGCGCTGCATTTAATACAGTCTTCGGGTCGTACCATCGGACGGGCCAATCCCGCGCCTCGGCCGCGCAGGCCAGAGCATTGCGGTACATGACCCAGTCGGCAACGTTCTGCGCACGATAGTCCCGGATTCGCTCGGCAATCGTGGGTGGAAGCTGTGGGCACTTGCGAAGGGCGACACCACCGATATTTGGCACCGCTCCGGCGACCTCCTCGAAGGCAAGCACCGCGTGCCTCTCCGCGGACACGCGTACACGCTCTACTAACTCCACCGTCTCATCGAGCGGAAGCCGCTGACCTTCGCTATGGTGAGGAAGCTTCGGTAGGCCATCGCCCACGAGTGAGACGCGGCGGCGGTCGAGAAGCGTCCCATCACGCGTCACCGTCACCAGCACCGCCCAACCGCCGTGATCCGATACACCGATGATGCCGCCGTTCTTCAGCATAGTGTTCCGTCACGCCTAGCTTATGACGGAACGCGAAACGTTCGCCGTCTCAGGTGATGTCGAAGCGATCGAGATTCATGACCTTACTCCAAGCAGCCACGAAATCTTTAACGAACACTTCTCCTGCATCGGAACTCGCATATACCTCTGCGATCGCTCGAAGCTGGGAGTTCGAACCGAATACGAGATCGACGCGTGTACCGGTCCATCTGTGTTCGCCGGTTGCGAAATCCCGGCCTTCGAACACGCCTTCGGATGCCGGCGCGGGCTGCCACTTCGTGTTCATATCGAGCAGATTCACGAAGAAGTCATTCGTCAGGGCTTCCGGGCGTTTAGTAAACACTCCGTGCTTCGTGCCCACGAAGTTCGCACCCAGCACGCGCATGCCGCCAATAAGAACGGTCATTTCGGGCGCAGTCAGCGTCAGCAACTGCGCCTTGTCCACCAACAACTCCTCAGCAAGCCGCTGCTGTCCTCCCCGCAAATAGTTGCGGA
>DASREJ010000079.1:0-36598 GCA_035652115.1 Bryobacteraceae bacterium | reverse complement strand
AACTGCAACTAGAGCGCGTCGCGGTGGGCGAACATCTTCTGTTGGGCGGCGACAACATGGATTTGGCGCTCGCCCGCTACGCAGAACAGCAATTCGCGCAGAAGAACATCAAGCTGGACGCGATTCAGTTCCACTCACTTTGGCAGCAATGCCGGGCAGCAAAAGAGCTGCTTTTACCGAGTGATGCCGAGGCGCCAAAAGAACAGCCGCTTACCATTCTGGGCCGCGGCACCGGCCTGATCGGCGGCACAATACGCGGCAAGATCAGCAAAGATGAAGCTCGCAAGTTGCTGCTTGAAGGATTCTTCCCATCCGTGGGGGTAGATGCCGCGCCTCAAAGGCAGCGTCGCGCCGCATTGATGGAAGTCGGGTTGAACTATGCAGCAGATCCGGCAGTGACAAAACATCTGGCTCAATTCTTACGGCAAGCCGGAAACGCGCAGCCGACGCATCTGTTGTTAAACGGCGGTGTGTTGCAGGCTGAAGCTATCGAGCGCCGCCTGTTCGAGGTAATAAACAGTTGGCAGCAACAGCCAGTCGCCGAACTGCACAATGAGTCAAAACAAGCCGATCTTATGCACGCTGTTGCCTACGGCGCTACTTACTATGGGTTGGCGAAAACAGGCAAGGGCGTTCGAATAAGGGGCGGCGTTCCGCGTACCTATTATGTGGGCATCGAAAGTTCTCTTCCCGCTGTGCCCGGCTTGCCAGCTCCGATGAAAGCCCTGACGGTAGTTCCATTCGGGTTAGAAGAAGGCAGCAAAGTGGAGTTGCCGCAGCGCCGCTTTGCGCTGGTTGTTGGCGAACCGGCTGAGTTCCGCTTCTTTTCTTCGCTGGCGCGTAAGAATGATGCGCCCGGCGCATTGATCGATGAAATCCCGGAGGACGTTGAAGAGCTTGCCCCAATAGAAGTTTTCCTGCCTGCAAAGGACGGCGATCGCGAAGAAGTTGTTCCGGTAACGCTTGAAAGCAATGTGACGGAAACCGGGATGTTAGAGCTTTGGTGCGTTGCCGCCGATGGGCGCCGCTGGAAACTCGAATTCAATGTGCGCGAACGATCCGCCGCTGCCGCATGAACGTCGGAATCGATCTGGGAACGACCAATTCCGCGCTGGCCTACGTCGATCCGCAAGAAGCCGCAGAGGCGGATTTCCCACCGATTCACGTCCTTCAGATAGAGCAACAGGTGGAAATAAACCGCACGGCGGTGTTGCGCACATTGCCTTCTTTTCTTTATTTGAGCGAGCCTCCGGTAGTCGGCGCGTATGCGCGGGATCAAGGCGCGCTGGTGCCGACGAAGACTGTCCACTCCGCCAAATCCTGGCTATCGAACTCAGAGGCGGACCGCACCGCAAAAATTTTGCCGTGGGATTCACAGGAAGAGGGCCGGATTCTGTCCCCTGTCGAGGCTTCTACACGTTATCTCGCGCATTTGCGCGACGCGTGGGACCGCAGCAAAGGCGCATCACTTTCGGCACAACAGGTGGTTGTCACAGTACCCGCCAGTTTTGATGAAGAGGCTCGTGAACTGACGGTGCAAGCCGCTCGCGATGCAGGCATTGAGAACCTGACGCTACTGGAAGAACCGGCGGCTGCATTTTACGCATGGATCTCTAGCCATCTAGCACGCTCGAATAAAGAGTTGTTCGATGGGCAACTGGTTCTTGTCTGCGACGTCGGTGGCGGCACCAGCGACTTCACACTGGTTCGCGTGGACCGCGAAGGCGACCGCGTTCAATTTACACGGACGACCGTTGGACGGCACTTACTGCTGGGCGGCGACAATCTCGACCTGACCATTTCCTGGCTGGCTGAATCGAAATTAGGAAAAACACTTTCACTCCGGCAACGCAGCGCCCTCCGGCGACAATGTTCGTCCGCAAAGGAACAGTTGCTTGCACCTGACGGTCCATCTTCAGTCGATGTGACGGTGGTCGGCGGAGGATCGGCATTAATCGGCGGCACCCTCAAAACTTCGATCACTCGTGACGAAGTTCTCGAATTAGCCCTCGGCGGATTTTTGCCGCCATGCGCTCTCAGCGACGTTCCGCAACAGGAGAAGCAGAGCGTGTTTCGCGAATTAGGTCTGCCGTATGTTTCGGACCCCGCAATCACGCGACATCTAGCTGAGTTTTTGCATAACTCACCGGCGGCCGACAAAGGGATCGACGCTATCTTGTTCAACGGCGGCTTCTTTATCCCACAAGTCTTTCGTGATCGCATCCGCGATGTCGCGGAGCAGTGGTTCGGCAGACGCCCGCTTGTGTTCGAAAATCACGATCTGGATCTGGCGGTCGCGATCGGCGCAGCGTACTATTCTTACGTGCGCGCATCCGGCGCAGGCGTATTGGTGCGCGGCGGTTTGCCTCGTGCGTACTATGTTGGGCTGCAAGATGCCGGCTCTTCTTCAATTCAGACCGTCTGCCTGGTTCCTCGCGGAACGGAAGAGGGGCAGGAAATCAAATTGGCCCAGCCGGAATTGGAACTGCTTGCCAATACGCCGGTAGCATTCCGCCTTTATAGCTCTTTGAGCCGGACGGAAGATGCCGCCGGCGATCTCGTCGCATTTTCTCCGGCGGAAGATCTTCTCGATCCCGCAAGCGATCCACGGTTGCATGCACCTCTGCGCGCGGTAATTCGGTTCGGAAAGGGCGGCGAGCGTCGTGTTCCCGTTACGCTGGGCGCCCGATTGAGCGAAGTAGGAACGCTGGAAGCATGGGCGGAATCAAAAGTAAGCGAACATCGCTGGCGTTTGCAGTTTCAGTTGCGCAAGGCAGCCGAGGCGGAGTTGACGCCCGCGGCGATGGCTTCCGTTCGTTCAAGCGCGGTCGTCAGTCCGGAGGCGCAAGCAAATGCTGAAGCGCTCATCGAGCAGGCATTCGGCAAACCCGCTTCTACGTTTCCGCCAGAGCAGTTGCCTGCACGCCTGGAACAAGCGTTGGCCTTGGGGCGTCTTTCCTGGCCTCTTCCCACAATCCGCGCGTTGGCTGACAGGCTGCTGGCATCTGCCGACGGACGCCGAAAGAATGCGCACTATGAAGCGCGGTGGTTGAATCTCACCGGCTTTTGCTTGCGCCCAGGTTTTGGATTTACCGGCGATGATTTTCGAATCGAGCAGGCGAGGCGCGTATATTCTTCCGGACTTGTCTTCGGAAATCAGGTACAAAACGAAGTGGAGTGGTGGATCTTCTGCGGGCGCATTGCTGGAGGCTTGAATCGCAATCAGCAGGGAGATATCTTTCAGCGCCTGTCGCCGGTGCTGCTACCGAAACAAAAACGCAAACAGCGCATCAATCAGAGCCTATACCGTGAGATGTGGCGAACGGCCGCGAGTCTCGAACTGCTACCGCAGCAGACGAAAACTCAGCTCGGTGATTCTCTGTTGGACACGGTTAAACGCGGTGAGATGTTGGAAGCAGGTGTCTGGTCGCTGTCGCGTCTCGGGGCGCGCAAACTGTTTAGCGGGCCTATCAATTTAGTTTTGGCGCCTAACGTGGTGAGCCGGTGGATAGAGGCGTTGATACGCCTTAGCCATACGCCTTCCTTACTTGATGCGATGGTCCGCATGGCGCAACAAACCGGCGATGCGGCACGCGATGTTCCGCCCGCAATACTTGAGGCCGTTCGCCGTGCCTGTGAAGGCAGCCCCCGCGCTGCCGAACTTCTGCGCGAACTCGCGGGTGAAGATACGGGTCTTGAGTCATCAAGCCGTGCGTTCGGTGAAGATCTGCCTGCCGGTTTGGTGTTAGCAACGCCGCATGCGTGAAACCGAGATCGTGAAGCGTATCCGCCAAATGGCGGCCGCAGGCATTCACGCATCTTCAATCATTCGCGGCATCGGTGATGACTGTGCGATTCTGCGGCCGCGAGCTAATGAAGATCTGGTTTTTACTACAGACTTTGTAATTGAAGGCCGCCATTTCACTCACGATACGCATGCCGCTGCGGATGTTGGCCACACGGCTTTGGCACGCAGCTTGTCCGATCTGGCAGCTATGGGCGCGGAACCAGTTTTCTGTCTGGTCTCGCTCGCGATTCCGGCGAAACTTTCCGACCGATGGATCAAAGATTTTTACAGAGGCCTGCTGGCGCTCGCGTCGAAATACAAAATAACGCTGGCGGGCGGCGATCTATCACGATTTGAGAAGGTGATCACGGATGTCATGTGCTGTGGACGTCTGCCTCGCGGCAAAGCGATGTTGCGCAGCGCGGCAAAACCGGACGATGGAATTTACGTTACTGGCGAACTAGGCCGTACAAAAAGGCCCGAACCAAGGGTGGCCGAGGGAATGGCGTTGCGAAGATCCGGCGTCAAGGCTGCAATTGACATCAGCGACGGATTAGTGATTGATCTGCATCGATTCTGTCTAGAGTCGGGCGTCAGTGCAGAACTGGATAACGTTCCAGTCTCTCGGGGAGCCAGCCTGGAAGACGCTCTTTATAAGGGTGAAGACTATGAGTTGTTGTTCGCCTCTCCAAGGAGCTACTACCGAGCGATCCGCATTGGAACAATCCGCAAAGGAAAACCCGGTGAGATCAAGATGTCCGGTAAGCGGATTCAGGTGAAAGGATTCGATCATTTCAATGAAAGTTCACGGTGATCCGGCCGGCATACTCGATCTTATTGAGGCCTTTCGCCGCTCGAAAACGATGTTCACGGCAGTTCGTTTGGGCGTGTTCGACAAACTTGAAGAAGAGCCGCGCACGAGTGGTCAGCTTGCTGCCGAGTTGCAACTGAATCCCGGCGCATTGGAGCGCTTGTTAAACGGTTGTGTTGGCCTAAAACTATTGCGGCGTGAGGGCGACGAGTATCACAACACCCCCGCGGCGTCGCGTTATTTGACTACCAGCTCGCCCGATACACTCGCAGGCTACATTCGCTACTCCGATGCATCGCTGTTTCATCTTTGGTCGCATTTAGACGACGCGGTTCGCGAAGGCACAAATCGCTGGACGCAAACATTCGGCAGCCGAAACGCACTTTTCGATCATTACTTCCGCGACGATCTGGCTGCATCCAGCTTTTTAGGCGGCATGCACGGCTTTGGTCAGATCGGTTCGCGCGTAATCGTTCGAGCATTCGATCTGGGCGGCTTCCATCATTTGGTAGATCTGGGCGGCGCTACCGGCCATCTGGCGATTGCCGCTTGTGAAGCTTATCCGAACTTGCGTGCAACCGTACTTGATCTTCCACTAGTCGAACGTTTTGCGCGGCCGTACATCGAAGAAAGTTCGGTAGCAAACCGTGTGAGCTTTGCCGCCCGCGATTTTTTTAATGAGGATCTTCCGTCCGGCGACCTTTACGCACTCGGCCGTATTCTGCACGATTGGGATGAACCAAAGATCATTGCGCTGCTAACGAAAGTCAATCGATCGCTCGATTCCGGAGGCGGCTTATTGATTGCTGAAACATTGTTGAATGACGACAAAGGCGGGCCGGTTTATACGCTCATGCAAGACTTAAACATGTTGGTCTGCACGGATGGCCGTGAGCGAACTGCCGCCGAATATCAATCGCTGCTGCGAAACGCCGGCTTTACAGAAGTGCGCTTTCATCGCACAAACCTCTTAGTTGATGCGATTCTCGCGGTTAAATAAGCAACCATGCCGACCGTCAGTATTGAGAAGGTTGAGTTTGCCGGATGGCCGAACTGCTACCGGATCACGAATGGCGATATAGAGCTAATTGCAACCAGTGACGTCGGTCCTCGCATCATTCGATGCGGCTTTGTGGGCGAGGACAATCTTCTTGCGGTTTTCAAAGATCAAGCCGGAAAATCCGGCGAGCCTTATTGGATGATTCGCGGCGGCCACCGGCTGTGGATCGCACCCGAAACCATTCCCGACACCTATACTCCAGACAATAGCCCGCTAGAAGTAACAGTTGGTCACGGCACTCTTACACTGCGAGAAAGCCGTGAAGCCGAAACCGGATTGCGCAAGCAAGTCGCGATCAAAATGTCGCCCAACGGTGACATTACGGTCGCGCATCAGATTGAGAATGCCGGCCCTAAACCGCGCCGGTTCGCACCTTGGGCGTTGACGGTGATGGCTCCGGGCGGCATTGCTATTGCACCGTTCCCACCGCGCGGCAGTCACGATGAATTCCTACTGCCGACAAATCCGCTGGTCATGTGGGCGTACACAGACTTCTCTGATCCACGCTGGCGATTTACAAAAAAATATCTGACGTTGACTTGCGACCCGAAGATGCCGCTTCCACAGAAGGCTGGTTTGTTCAATCCGCAAACATGCTGTGCTTATTTGCTAGGTTCGTATCTCTTTGCCAAGCGCATTACGGCGCTTGCGGACGCTCCGTATCCCGACTTTCATTGCTCGATGGAATTGTTCACGAATCATGAATTCCTTGAACTCGAAACACTAGGCCCATTGGCTGAAGTAACGCCCGACAGCGCGATTGGCCATATCGAGCATTGGTCCTTACGCCGCAACGTCAAACTGAACGCGATTGACGACACGGAGATCGATCGAATTCTGTTACCTCTGACTGCGAATCCTACCTAATTTCGAAATCCGTCGACCGCAACAAAGAAACATTTCCGGCGGTGTCCTTTGCCTGAAATTCCGCGCGATAGGAACCAACGTCCAGCTTCTCAAGTGGCAGACGCAAGCCAACCGGGATCATTGGATTACCAGCCGTTATATAGGGCGCAAGCGTGACGAAGCCTGTGTCAATTTTTGGTTGTCCAGTTTTTTTATCCACGAGGCGCATGGCAACGCCTACTTTGAAATCGCCGCCTTGCTGCTGTTGCAACAAAGGTTCGTAGACTTCCAGATAGACAGCCGCCGGCGCATTTTTTCCCAACGTGTCGGAACCATAAGGCACAATCTCCATTCCCATACTGACAAGCGGCGTGTGGTCTTCTAACAATGCCGCGTCGAGGCTCACGTCCAAATCGGAAATCTTGTGCAGTTCGCGGCTCAACGCAACGGAGCTGATTCCGAATTTCGAATTATCGTAAGGGTCAATATTAAGCGGGCTTTCCAATTTTCCAAAGCTCTGGCCTCCTGAGCTGAAGACCACTTTCAATCGATACTGGCCGGAAGCGATATCGAATTGCGTTTGGTAATGCATAGGCGCTTCCTGAAAATGTTCCACTTCTTTTTTGTTTTCAAAGTCGAGCTTCACGTTGTCACTGAAACGCGCGGCAACCGCACCTTGCTGATCTGTAACTATTCCGAGCACATTCATCTCTGAATGCTGCTTGCCCTTCTCCTTTTCGAACTGGAGCGAATCGGCCGGAATCTCCATCGCGACGTTTACGCGCGCTGTATTGGATGAAGTGTAGAAGAACGGAAGCTCCATGGAGGCTTTTACATTGCCGGGCGCTGAAGTCGAAGCGCGCGTTTCCAAATCCCGTTCCGCGGCCGTGCCGGCGAGCAAGTCTAGCGGCTTTGCAGTGCAATAGCCACTACGCGCACGCACTTCGGTACCACCACGATCTACCTTCACTTTCAATTCGTGGCAGCTTCCTTCTTTAGCTTCCTCCGGCGAATAGCCAAGCACGTAATATGCATCCTGCTCATGACCAATTTTCTGCAGGCCCGCTAAAAGATCGTTCGTGTTGACGATAACGAAACCACCGGTTCCGTTCGCAAGATCGTAGAGTACTTCCTGGTTTCGAGATACGTTCGGGAGCTGTGGAATGATGGACCGCGCCTGATTGAAGGGATTGTTTGGATTCATCATCGGATTCCTAACCGGGTTCATACCTCGTGTGCCGTTGGCCGACCCAGGCGGAACTCCACGAGGAGTTGCTGCGCCACCTGACGCGCCACGCGTGCCATTGCCGGATGAAGCGCTCCCGCTACGGACGCCAGCAGCGCCACCGGTTGTTCCACCGCCGGCGGTGCCGCCACCTCCGCGTTGCTGCACGTAAGAAGCAGTAACAAGATGCACGCTCCCCCAGCCGCGGAGACCGGGCAATTGCTCAGGTAGCTCAAGCTTGGCGACGAGCCCGCGCACATCGATTGGGTACACTGCCACATTGTTTTTATTGCAGACGTCAATGACGGCAGTAAGTTCGGAGCGAAGTTCGGAATTCAGGGGAAATCCGGAACTCAGGAAGATGAGTGTCTTGCGGCCGGGAATAGGCCCAAGATTCTTCGCCAGAGTACGAAGCGACAGCAACACATCGCGTGCACCAAAGTCCGCCGCCGCACGACTAAGCGTTCCGCTCATCGAATCTCCGTTAGGAGATACAGAAGAGAATTTGACCCCATTGATCGATTGCTTCAGGCGCTCCACGTCTTCCGTAAAGTTTTGCGCTATCTGCAAACTGCCTCCGAAATTCACTACGGCTACTTCCCGGTTCGGACCAGCGTTGGTGTCGACGAACTGCTGAGCCGCCTTGCGAGCTTGCGCCTGTTCGGCGAATTGCATTGTGGAGTTGTCGAAAAACAGAATCAGATAATGCTTCTGCGCGTTCGCATTTGACGTGCCGGCCTCGAACGAAAAGCTTTCGATGGTCTGTTCCTTCTTGTCCTCCCAAACGCGGAAATCTTTGGCTGTCAGATCGCGAATATAGTTTCCCTTTTTATCGGCAACTATCGCGTCCACCAGAACCAGGCGTTTCTCCGCCTTGATGGTAGGGCCGGAGGGCGCTTGTTGCGCACCGGTTCGCACTCCAATCGTCAACAGCAAAGTAACTGCAATACGGTAAGAGTTTCGCATTCTGTTTCTCCGCTATGGAATATCGACCGCGCCATTCGTTGCGGCCATCATCTGCCCCTCCGTGTCTCGCACTACCAGCCGGACCAAATAGGTTCCTGGTTTCACATCAAAATTCGACTTCACCGTGATGCCGTTATTCAGCCGATCAAGCGTTTCATCTTTCAATTTCATCTCAATCACTTTGCGCATGCCGGTGACGTATTTGCCGTCACGATCAAAAACAACCGATACCACGGTGAGATTGTTTTCGTTGCGGCCCTCGGCCTTTTTAAAGCGCAGGTGCTTCAGATCCACTCGCGCCAGCACCGTCAGCTTCGCGTCGGCCGGATCGGGCTTGAAAAACTGAGTATGGAGGTCGACCGGCATATCGTGCATCTCTTCACGTGAAAAGACTGCGTCTTCGATCTCCGTTTTTGCGACATCTTCGGGATTGTTCGGATGTTTCGGCGCAAAATATCCACGGCGCGCTTGAACGGAAAGACCCGTGTTGTTGGCTAGTGCGACCTTCAACTTGTGAAAGCTGCCATCCGATTTCAGATTCGTTGGCGAGAAGCCGAGCAGATATACAAACTCCGGCACAGCAGCCACGCGATTGAGGCCGGCAAGCAGGTCGTTGCTGTTTTGAAAGAACGTGCCGCCGGTGCCGTCAGCCATTTCGGCCAATACGTCCGCCTGTGCGGAGTCACTAGCGCGATCGTACTGCGCCTTCACGATAGCGCCTTGTGCGGTGTAGGAACCCTGCTTACTTGCATCATAGGTGGAATCAGTGTACAAGCCGCGGGCGTCCAGCGAACTGATTACGACGTTCTCTCGCGCGGCGCGGTCCAGGAGCTCCGTCTTCAATTCCACCGATTCGGAATTGAGAGTTAGAAATCCAGGCGAGACGATGACTACGAGCCTCTGGCCGGGCATCGCAGCCATGCGGCGAATGACATCTTTAAGCACGCCTAGCGTGATACGAGTTCCCTGCTCCGACGTACTCAAAACCCGCGATGCAGCGTTGAGGACTAATTGACGAGCGATCGCGGCCTGGCTTGAATCCATATGAGCGCAAGCAAGCGTCTCCTGCGTTTCGGCTTGTAATGCGATCTGATCGTTCTTGTTCTGAATCAGGTCGGCCATGTAGTAGCTGAGATCGGGACATTGATTGGGAGTGACGCCGAACATCGAGTTCACGCGAATGCGCATCAGGGTGTCCTGCAACTTGGGCCGATCGCTAGTGAAATCAAGCGTCGTCTGGCCGGAGGTGGAAAAGATGGCGGCGCGGTCAGTGGGTTGCAGATGCCCGGCAAAATGCTTTTGGGCGGCCTGCTGAACGCGTACGAGATCGCCAAATTGGATATTCAGATCGTCAAACACGTACGCGACGTATCGCTCCGGCATTTCCGCAAGCGCGGGATTTGATTCAACGGAGTGTTCAGCGCCCGTGGGTGTTTCCGCAGACGGCGGCAATTTCGCGGTTTTGGATGATGCTTCGAGTGAAAAACGGGCAATTACTTGCGGCTTGCTTTTGTCGAAGAGACGAAAATCATCTTTGGTTAGATTCCCGACGGCCTTGCCGGTGCGGTCACGAACGACAACGGGAACGAGCACCAGATTGACCTTGCTGGAAAAGTTAGGAGCGCTATCATGCGAGCTCATTTCCGGCGCGTTCTGGGTGGTGGCGCCTTGCGGGGCTTGCCGACACACCGCGGCGCAACCGGCAAACAAGGCGAGCCAGCAAGCGAATAAACGCATTTTGGGAGCTTGGACGATTCTACTCCGTTTGCAGGTTGCGATTGAAGGATGATAATTGCGATTTTTTGCGTTATGCGGCCATTACCGCAACTTTTTTCGATTCGGAGATTGGGTGGGGAGCGGATTTCGAAGCTCGATTGAGCAGTTCAAGGCGCTCACATTTCGCATTGGCGAGGCGCATGGTGGCTTCATGGCGCTCTTGTTTGCGGATTTCGGCGGCTTCGCGGATCAGTTGCAGCACTTTTCTGCGCGCTTGCTGCGCTTCGCGGGCTTTTTGCGATTCAAAGCCACGCGCGATTCTACGCCTTTCGTTTCTTCGTTTTCGAAGTTCGGTTGAGTAACGGACAAAGGCTCGGTCGTGGGTGGTTTGATAGCGCATGAACAGCGCGAGGTCTTTGTGAGCGGCGCGCTGCTCGGCGGGATCTTCGGATCGAAGCGCGAGAATACAGCGGTCCTGAAGACGGACGGAACGGCGTGAGAGCCAGAGAGCTTCCGCCATCTGCTGAACAAATTCGGCTTCGGTGGCATCAGCGGGCTCGTGTTCGTCAAGCAGGGTTTCAATAAGACGATCAAAATCAGCCTGGCATTCGTCCGGTAAAACCTGGAAATTGCCCGTCAGGCCGTGGCGAATCCGGTTCTGAGAAACGATCTGCTTACCTTCGATACTTGTCGGACCGGTGGAGAATTGTGCATTAGCGCGATTGGCTGCGCATTTGCGGTCTGAAACCGGCCGAGAAGGCGAGGCCGGGGTTGTTTTGTCCCGTGCAGCCGGACCTTCGTCAGTCGGAATGACGTCGATTCCCAATGCGTTCTGACGCCGCTGTTCGAGTTTTCGCGCCTTGCGTTCGGCTTTTTGCTTTTGGCGGCGCTGCTGCCGTGCTGTCATTGATCTACTTGCTCCTTGAATTGAGTGGGCTTTTCGTTCGACTCAGGGTAGATCAGGTTCGTGAACGACGCAGTGGCTGGCGGCTATGTGGATTTTGTAAGTGGCTGGAGACAGAAGGCCGGGTGGTAGTTAGGAAAGATTTGTAAAGTTGTGACTCGCAAATTAAGATGCAAGTCTTTTCAGTGGTTCGCCGCCTGCGATAAGCTCGCGTTTTTGATGGACCGACGACAGTTCATGAAGATGGCAGTCGCGATTGGGGCGACTGGGGCTATCGGCGATCTATGCGGCACACCTTCTGATGGGGTCTGGCGCGAGCGCCGTGAACTCTTTCCCGAAGGCGTGGCTTCCGGAGATCCCGACAGCAACAGTGTGATTCTGTGGACTCGTTACCCACGCGTCGAAGAGAAATCGAGTGGTGAGCTGCTGGTGGAGGTTGCAGAAGATCAGTTATTCCAGCGGGTGATTGCAAAGTCGAAAACACCTGTGCTGGCGGTTTCCGATTACACGTGCCGCGTACTTGTGGGCGGCCTTAAACCGGGCTCTGTCTACTGGGCAGCCAGGGCATGGACCGGAGACGGAAGTTGTAGAGCTTGTGTTTCTGCTTCGTCAAATAAGGCGAGATTCACAAGAACAAGATTGACACAAAATGTTTAGGTCGGCTCCATCCCGGCCAGCTTTTTTACCGTGTCGAATGTATCGGCATCGGCGGCGCTTTTGTCGCTGCGATAGCGCTTCACGCGGGCGAAACGAAGCGCCAGGCCGCTGGCATAACGGGCGCTGACTTGAATTTCGTTGAACGCGATTTCGGCGACAATCTTAGGCTCCAGATAAACAGTGTATCTATCGCGGGCAATCTCGATCTTCAAAAATTCTTGGGTTTGCCAGGCAAGCATCTCGTCCGTCAGACCTTTAAACGTTTTGCCCAGCATGGCGAAGCCACCTTTTTCGGTATCGCGCGCGCCTAAGTGGAGGTTGCTGAGCCACCCCTGCCGACGTCCGTTGCCCCATTCGGCCGCAAGGACAACCAGATCAAGCGTTCGAGGTTTCTTGATTTTGAGCCAGCTTTGTCCGCGCGCCCCAGCAGCATAGCCGGCCCCGGGCGACTTTGCCATGACGCCCTCGTGCCCTTGCGCAAGGGCTTGATGCAGGAAATCTTCGGCCTCCGTCTGATTGGCTGTTAGCAGGTGAGGAACCAACGCCGACTCCGGCGCAAGACGAGCGAGTTCCGCGAATCGTCTGGATTGCGGTTCATCAATCAACGATCCGCCATTCAGGTAGAGCAGATCAAACCAAAACGGCGACATGGGTAGTTCTTTGAGCAACTGATTCACGTTCAGCTTGCGGCCAAAACGCCGCATCGAAACTTGAAATGGTTGAGGCCGGCCTTGGGAATCGAGGCTCAGAACTTCGCCGTCTAAGATCAGATCGTGCGCAGGTAGTGCTCGTATAGCCTCGACGATTTCCGGAATCGCTGACCCAACGTCATTTTCCTGGCGGGAATAAATGACGACGTTATCGCCCGATTTGTGTGCTTGCACACGCGCGCCGTCGAATTTGTATTCGAGCGCAGCCTCGCCAAGCTGATCGATTGCGTCGTTGACGTCTTCGGCGGTTTGGGCGAGCATCGGCTGCACGGGACGAAACAATTGCACATCGAAAGCATGAAGCCCCGCCTCGCCTTCAACCAAAACTTTGCCGGCGATTGCCGCTACCCCTCCGCCCATCATCGCGGCGCGGCGGATGCGGTCCGCCGGAATACCGGCGGCCTTAGCTAACCCGTCGAGCATGATGCCTTCAAGTGCGCCTTGACGGATCTCACCCGTGAGAAGTCCAAAAAGAAATTGCTGCTCGCTTTCCGTAGCTCGCATGAAGAGCCGATTTAGTAGCTCACGACGATTTCGATCAGCTCCCGCGCCTTGCACGCTGGCAATTTGATCGAGTGCATGGTCGACGTCCATGATCTGCAGCGTTGGAACTTCTGCCGCGCCGGTGCGAGCGTCACGCAACGCGGCATAACCGATGCCTACGCGTCCCTGACGCGTTCCGCCCGACAGAAATGCTACCGCCGTTTCAATCTCTTCAGGCTGTAATTGTTTGAGAAATGCCGCGAGCAGATCGGTTTTCTGCAAGCGTTTCGTTGTGCTGCCGATAGCGCGCGAGGTTTCAACGAGCTGCCCGAAGAGCATTGTCAGGCGCCGGCCGGAGCAGCAGCCAGCTTTAAGGCACTTTCATGACCGCGGGCAGCCACCGGCTCGGAATTTTTTATTCGGCCGCGAACAACAAAAATGGCTTCGTCGAAATTATTCACCGTCGGACAAACATGACGTGGCACCAGATACAATTTGCCGCCAAGTTCTGGCACATCGCTTTCGGCAGCTTCGATCGGTAAATGCTCTTCGCTCGGTTTCGCGGGTTTCCAGTCTGGATGTCCCAGAACCCCACAGGTAGGAACGCCTGCATCGGCCGAGACGCTCTTATGTCCGGCATCGCATGTGATGACGTTAGGCTTGGGATGGCTGACAACTGTTGTTAGTACGAGCGCCGCCGGTTGATAGCCCCAGCCGGGCAATTGATCAAGACTGGTCGTATCGTTGTACACGACTGTACCTGGCGAGATGCGATGAACAAAATCCGCGTTGCGAAATCCGGGATAAGATATCGCAAACGGAGCTGCGGGTGTACCCGATGTAATGACTTCGGCAACCTTTTGCTTGGCGGCTACTGCGCGAACAAGTTCTAGAAGGCGATCATAACCTTCGTGCGTCCGCGCTTCACGCTCAGATGCCGGCACACCGGACATGTGCCCGTCGTAGAAGTGCAGTCCACGAAATTGTTTTCCGACTTCCAGGGCCAGCGTGATGATTTCAGAAGTGCGGCCGGGATCAATACCCGTACGATTCATGCCGGAATTTACGTCAATAAAAATGCCGATGCCCGATTGTCTCCAAGGGCCCGCCTGGAGTGCATTTTCGATCAGCACGGAAATTGCAGTTTGGGGGTACTTTGCGGCAATCTCTCTCACTCGCAAGACGTTCGCACCCATCACGGGGAAAGCAAGTAGAACGTCCCTTGCGCCGGCCTGACAGGCAGTAAGTAGTTCGAGAGTAGTGGAACATTTGAACTGGGTGACGCCATTCGCAATCAACAATTGCACGATTGCCGGAATCTTGGCCGTTTTAAGATGAGGCCGCCAGCGATTTGGGTCGTTGCCAGCCATTTTCACGGTAACGGCAATGTTTTGATCCACCAATTCCGGATAAATCAGCAATGCGGGAGTCAGGAGGCGGTCTGCGTCTTCAAGCCGATAGGAATCCAGAGGTGGCAACACGAGCACATTCTCGCAAATTGCATTCTCCTTGTACGGTGAAGCAAGCGGTGATCGTCCAAACAACGAGAGGACAAATTCTTCGATGAACGACGCGCAAGTTTACGCCGGTGCGGCCGTGATGGGCGCGGTTGCCGGCATGCGATCCATGTCGGCGCCCGCCGTAGTGAGCCAACTTTCGAATTCCGGCTTAATTCCAGAGGACGGATCACCGCTCATGTGGCTCCATCACCCTGGAGTATCCAAAGTCCTAACGGTGCTGGCGACCGGCGAACTGATAGCGGACAAGCTGCCTTTCATTCCCGCGCGAACAAAAGCGGGACCGCTTGCCGCACGCGCATTAACGGGCGGGCTCAGCGGCGCAGCCGTTTTCTCGAGCAAAAGGCGGCCCTGGTGGATAGGAGCACTCATCGGCGCGGCTGCCGCCGTGGGTGCGAGCTTCGGAGCTTATAAGCTGCGAAAACAGATCACAGAGGAATACCATGTTCCGGACACTGTGGTGGCGATCGCCGAAGACGCTTTAGTTGCCGGTTGCGGATACCTTGTACTTTCGTCGCTTAGGCGCAAATCCTAACTTCCGAAATTAGTCCGGCCTTTTCTTTCGGGGACGGCGAGCCGTCCCCGAACCAGCGGCGGCACGCTTGCGCGTTACTGTCTTCTTCGGTTTCGGCGGCGGAGGATTCGGCTCGAAGATGGTCGGCTGCCCTTCGACAATAGGTTGCGGCTCATCCTCCTCTTCGACCACCACTTCCGCAGAGGGTTCCGGTAGAGCCGGCGGGTAAAATTCCGCTCCAAGATGCACAATTAGGCCGCGTTCTTCATCGGGCTCGGTCCGAACAACAGTCTTGTCCTGTGCGTAATTTAAGAATTCCGAGAACGCCTGGAACCCAAATTTCGGCAAATTGAAATCCGGGTGCTCGGTTTGCATCCACTGTTCCAGTTCTTCGGCCGTAGCACCTTCTTCGAGCTCCATGCGATGGGTTTCCAGCATGTCGCGCAGCATAGGCAGCGCCTCTTCCGGCTTCGGTGCAGTCTTATCCGATGTGTGGCCACGGCGTTCGATGATGTAACGCCCGCCCGAGCCGCTGACATTAATAAACTCCGCCTTTTTCAGCTTCTCTACAAAATCCGAAAAGCTCCCAGCTCCATAGGCGCGTTCGCTAAAAGCAGGATCAAGCTGCAACATGGTGCTCTTAAGCAGTCCAAGCTGCGGTTGGACGGCACGGCGTTCCAGCACTTGCAGCGCACGCTCCACTAGCGGCATCGCTTGCGAAAGGTCGAGCGGAGCAGGCCGTTGGCCGCGTTCTCTTCTATCTTTTCGATCGGGCCGTTCGCTACCACGGTCAGCACGGTCGCGGCGCTCCGGCATAGGCTGTGCAACAATCGTTGCGCCGTCTTCAAGCAGCGATTCATAGCTGACGAATTCGTGGCAGTTCTGCTGCAGGATCGTGCTGGTGAACGCCTTTCCACCAACGACGAAAACTGTCTTTCCGTACTCCTTCAGCTTATTTACCAGCGGAATAAAATCACTGTCGCCGCTAACGATGGCGAACGCATTCACGTGAGCGTGGGTGAACGCCATCTCCAGCGCATCGAGAGCGAGATTAATATCCGCTCCATTCTTGTCCCCCCGCGGCGACGGGATTCTTTGAACCATCTGGACGGCGTTTTCCGCCATTTGACGGGTAGCGCCTTCCTGACGCCCCCAATTCGCATAAGCGAATTTCGCGACAAGGTCGCCGCGCTCTTTCAATGCTCCGAGCGGCAGCGACACGTCGAATTCGCGCCGCAGTGTCGATTTAACGCCAATCTCGATGTTGTCGTAGTCGACGAACACGGCAATGTTCAGTCTGTCTTGCATTCTTTCCTTTTCTGTCCGATGCACCATTCAAGATGAATTGTGCCTCACGAGATCTCTGTTGAGCTAAAGCTCAGGCTACCTGCCTTACCGAATCGCGAACGAAATTGACGATCTTCTCAAGCGAGGCGCCTGGCTGAAAAACTTCGGCCACGCCAAGACGCTTGAGTTCAGCGGCATCTTCGTCCGGAATGATTCCGCCGATGACGACGAGAACATCCGTCATCTGCTTCTCGCGCAGCAACTCCATCACACGCGGCACAATTGCGTTGTGCGCGCCGGAGAGGATGGACAAGCCAATGACCTGCACGTCTTCCTGCAGAGCTGCATTTACGATCATCTCCGGAGTCTGCCGGAGACCCGTGTAAATGACTTCCATTCCTGCGTCGCGAAGAGCGCGAGCAATGACTTTCGCGCCACGGTCGTGTCCATCGAGGCCAGGTTTGGCGACGAGCACACGAATCGGAATGCTCATAGATTACACTGTCCAGATTATAAAACGCTGGGCCAGCCACCCGTTGGCATCACGATTTTCCTTTCATTTAAGCTGTTAATCGCGTAATATATTCGCTGTAGTCCTCGTCATTGAGGGCTACTTTCGAGCCTCCACGACTCGATAGAAGTCGACAACGTCCACGGAGGGAATCCATGTTACAGACAGGACCTGGCGGCTACCCGGCACAACGGTCGGGCGAGTCGAATGTACCGTTACCTTACGATGAGTTCGACCTGGATATCCGCTTGGGCGCGGCAGGCGCGAAAAAACCTCACGATATTTGTGAAGGGACAGAAGACGGAACCACGTGCGCGGCCGAGTGTGGCGATCTTACCGATGATTGCGAAACAGATGCTTGCGCAACTGACCGCTGCGGAACGCAGGAATGCAATGGGCCGACCGACAACTGTACGGAGGCTACTTGCGCCACATGCAAGGCAACTTGCAACACTCACTGCAACCAGCAAACCTGTCACACGTGCCAGACGAAATGTAACCAGCACACTTGCGTGAACACACAGTGCCAGCAGCATACGTGTGTAAATACGCAGTGCCAACAACACACGTGCGTGAATACACAGTGCCAGCAGCATACTTGCGCTACTTGCCAAACCGAGTGCAAACAGCACGGCTGTCCCACTGCCCTTGCGGGCGAGACGTGTGTTGCCTGCACTCACGTCACATGTGGTAATCAGCCCGCATGCAGACTCTGACGCGCCAATCTTTGGCGTGGTCACCGGTCACGGATAAACAAACGGCGCGCACGGTCATCAAGGTCGTGCGCGTCTGTGCCGAAAGGCTCAAATCGACAGCCAACATCGTCCGTGCAATTGAGGCCAGCCGGCGGCAGAGCGCGTTTCCTGATGGAGTTCATTGGGTAGCGTATTCAGTTGCGAAAGGCTACGCCGGCTTGCCGCTACTCTGGGCGCAAATGGATGCCTGCTTCCCAGATGAAGAGTGGGACTTAGTAGGCCGGGAACATCTCACACTAGCGGCGCAAGATCTGGAACAGTACAGCGATCTGCCTCTGGGCATCTTTTCCGGTATCACTGGCGTTGCATTTGCGGCTTGGCAACTGTCTAGAGAAGGTACCCGTTATCGGCGACTCCTCCAAACGCTGGATGCAGCAATTTTGCCTCGCGCGCTAGCGCTCGCAAATAAACTTAAAGATGCCAATGGCTGTTGCGTCAGCGAATTCGACGCGATTTCCGGGCTCTCTGGAATCGGAGCGTATCTCCTTTGCCGTATTGATGACGCGGACTGCCGGGGCTGCCTTACCGCAGTTTTAGAAGCGCTTGTCGAACTGCTCGACAATCCGGAGGAATTGCCCGCCTGGCACACTCCCGCGACGCTTATCCGCAATGAAACTTCCCAGCAAATGTATCCGCACGGCTGGCTCAATTGCGGCTTGGCGCACGGCATTCCAGGGCCGCTCGCGTTGTTGTCCCTGGCGCATTTGCAGGGTATTTCGATCAACAATCTGCCCAATGCGATTGGCCGCACAGCGGATTGGCTCTGCAACAACCGGTTTGATGATGAATGGGGAGTAAACTGGCCCACGGCGGTGCCGCTCGAATTCGATGAGGTAACGAACTGCTTGCGTCCCTCAGGCGCGCAGTCGGCGCCCGATGGGCCGAGCCGGTGTGCCTGGTGTTACGGCAGCCCGGGCGTTGCTCGCGCGCTCTGGCTTGCAGGCGAAGCCTTCCAATGTGAGCGGTATCGCAATCTCGCGCTATCAGCGATGGACGCGGTATTTCGCAAGCCAGTGAGAAACCGGCATATCGATTCGCCAAGTTTTTGCCACGGTGTGGCGGGACTACTTGAGATCGCGTTAAGGTTTGTGAACGATTGTCTGGACAATCGATTTGCGGGCGAAACGGATGTTTTGCTTCAGCAGATTCTCGCCACCTATTCGCCGGACCATCTTTTAGGATTTCGCCATCTGGAGATTCCCGGAAATGAAATCGATCAAGCGGGTCTTTTGGATGGAGTGCCCGGAATAGCGCTCGTGTTGTTAGCGGCAGTGACGAACGTTCCGCCCTCGTGGGATAGATTGTTTCTTCTTTCGTGAAAGCTGCGCCTACATCCGGCAGAATCGCGGGTAAAAGCAAAGACACTGCCAAAAGACCGCTTTATGAAGCGCTTCCATATACGCTTCTGAGAGCGCCCCTGCTACCGGTTGAGCAGTATCTCAACCTAATTTCGCACGATGCTCAGAACGCGTTGCTCTCCGATGCCAAAGTGCGCGCTGCGCTGGCGATCGGCAGCACATCACTATTGAGCGCCATAGATCGATTTCAGGCCGGTACACTCAGTAAACGCGATGCCGAGCGGATGCGCTCAAAGTTGCGGCGCTACCTGATCCGCATGTCAACACGTCCGACGCCTTACGGATTGTTCGCTGGTGTTGCGCTTGTGCCGTTCGAGACAGAAACAACTCTAAAGGTGAATTCAGTTCCTCTGCGCAGTAGCACCCGTCCCGATATGGGGTGGCTTTTCGACCTGGTCCTGAGTGCGGAGGAGAAGCCGGAAATCAGAAACCAATTATCCTGGGTCGCGAATACGTCTGCCTATGAAAAAGCAGGGCGGCTCTTTTTGCTGGAACGCGCCGCGAGCAAGCATGGGCGAGCGGGGACGCCGGTATCCATTCGAGCCACCGGTGTTGTGCGACGCGCGATGGCCCTTGCGCGGACGCCGATTCCCTACCGCCAGCTCGCGCTGGAATTAATGCGCAACACGCCGGGAGCCACTGGCGAAAAAGTCGAAAAGCTGCTGACGGATCTGTATGAGCAGACATTCTTGTTGACCGATCTGCGACCGCCACTGACGGCGGGCAATCCCAGCGACTACGTACGCAAAAAGCTTACTGGGATTGATGCAGCTAATGAGATTTCCGGCAAATTGAACCGGCTTCTGGATGCGATTTCTATCTGGGACGAAACCGGCGGCGACGAAAAAATCCAGAAGTTCTGGGGCGTGGTGGAGGCGGCTGAAGTCCCTTCCGACGGCTCTAAACAAGTTCCGGTGCAAGCCGATTTGAGTTTGCCGGTCAGCGGTGCTCTTGGGGAGATCGTCGCAAAAGAAGCGGCTGAAGCAGCCGAACTTTTGTTGCGGCTTTCGTCCTCTCCAGGAGGATTGTCGGTTCTCGCTGCCTACCGGCAATCATTTGTCCAACGCTATGGACACCATCGAGAAGTGCCATTACTCGAACTGCTTGATCCACAGACGGGGCTTGGGCCATTAGGGTCGCGCGGTCATGCGAACGTTGGACCCACTCCGGCTAAAGCGGCAGAACGAGCACGCGCACTCACAGATCTTGCTTGTGCGTGTCTTCGAAGGAACCAACGTGTCGTGGAGTTAGACGATGAGCTGGTCCGCCGGTTAGAGACGTCGGAACCAAGTGCACAAGCAGCGCCGGTCTCGTTAGATGTAAATCTGCAAATCGGAGCGCGCTCGGCCACTGAGTTGGATCGCGGAAATTTCATCGTGGTGATTGGGCCGAATCTCGGGGCGCAGGCGGCAGGCCGGAATCTCGGTCGATTTGCAGAGCTGGTTGGGCCCGACAGCCAGCGATTGCTTCAGCAAATAGCCACTGCCGAATCGCAGCACAGGAAAGAAGAGATTGAGGCCGAAATTGTCTATCTTCCTTATAACCACCGCATAGCAAACGTGGTGATTCGTCCATCCGTACGCACGCATGAAGTGCCCGTGGGGGTAAGTTCTGGAGTCAATTGGGAAAATGCGATTGCGTTGAACGAATTAACTGTCGGCATTGACGAAAACCGGTTTTATGTTCGTTGGCTGCCGAAGGACCAGCGCGTGCGTTTTACAGCAGGCCACATGCTTACGCACTACAACGCGCCTCCGGCGATTCGCTTTCTTTCGGAAGTGAGTTCGGATGGCCGAATGATGTTCACTTCCTTCGACTGGGGGCCGGTCGAAAACTTTCCTTTCTTGCCCCGCGCACAGCGAGGCCGCATCGTTCTGCGGCCAGCACAGTGGACCATTTATAGAGGTGCGTTTTTGCCGGATTCGCCTGACGCATTTCAGCATTGGCTTGCAAATTGGCGTGACGAGTGGGACGTTCCTCGACACGTCTGTTTAAGCTCGGGAGATAACCGGCTGATCCTGGACCTCGATCAAACCGTTGAGGCGGAAGAACTGCGAGCCGAGTTGCGCAAAATACGCGAAGGCGGCTCGGTAGTGGTGCAGGAGGTGTTGCCCCATCTTGACGATGCTTGGCTGACAGGCGCGGAAGGGCACTATTTCAACGAAGTGGTTGTGTCGCTCGTCTTGCGGCCCCCGACGGAGCCTGTTCCGGTAAAGCAAGCAGCCGAACGGGTGGCTTCGCGGAACGGATTTCAATCTGCGTTATCGCGCAACCGTCCGCCAGGCAGCGAGTGGCTGTTCGTAAAGCTATATTGTCCACGGCAGTTCGAAGAGGACGTTATCTCCGGTGCAGTACTTGATTTTGCCGAAGATGTGACTGCAACTGGCGTGGCAGACTCATGGTTTTACATCCGCTACTCCGATCCCGAACGCCACATCCGGCTGCGCCTTCACGGCACGCCACGTCGCCTGGCAGCCGAGCTTTTTCCACGTTTGTCCGAATGGGCGGGCTCCTGGATGGAGCAGGGTGTTTTCTCTAAGTTCGTGTTCGATACCTACGAACAAGAGTTGGAACGGTTCGGCGGCATCGAGAGGATGAAAGCGGCCGAAGCCTTATTCGCCGCGGACAGCAGAAGCTCGGCGAAGCTGCTGCGCTGCTTCAAGAAGAATACCTGGCCGCACGACGAAACAACATTTCTCGTTCTGAGCATCGATGATTTGCTGACCAGTATTGGTCTTACAGAAGAAGAGCGAACTGCATGGTACGGCAAACAAATAAACGCCAGGGGCCGGGAGATAGGAGACGCATACCGCAAGCGCAAAGATAATCTGCGAAGGGCGGTCGGCAGCGCGACGGCATTTCTTTCTGAATTTGATTTCGGAAGTGAGGTCATTGATGTACTAGCCGAGCGCCATGATGCTATGGCCGCAGTTGGAAGACAGCTTCGCGAATTACCCGAAGATCAGGCAATCTCTAGGCCCATGGATGATTTGTGCTCGTCCTTTGTGCATCTGCACTTGAACCGGCTCGCGTCCGGCGATGCACTTCCGGAGCACCAAATTCTAGGGCTTCTACAGCGAACGCGCGAAAGTCTTCGCAATGCGCCTATCAAGAAATAGCGATGTCGCTATTCGGTTCGCAACGCCTGCATCGGGTCCACGCGAGCAGCACGGCGCGCTGGAACAAACGCCGCAGCCGTAGCGCAAACAACAAACAGAATTGCCACGATCAGGGTAACCATCCAGTCGACTGCAGTGACCCCATAGAGCAACTTCTGAACCAGCCTGCCCGCCACAATGCTGGCAGCCCAGCCAAACACAAGACCGGTAATGACGGGAATGGCCGCCTCGAGCATGGTGAGTGAATAGATACCCTGCCTAGTGGCTCCGAGCGCCATGCGCACGCCGATTTCTTGAGTTCGTCCTGCGACGGTATAGCTCAAAATTCCATAGACGCCGAGCATTGCGAGCAGAAGCGCGGCGATGCCAAATGCGATCAGGATGAAAGTTTGGAAGCGCTCCGTTGAGAGCGAGTCCTTGACCTGAGCATCCAACGTCTTTACACGAGCAATGGTGACTTCGGGATCCTGGTCCCAAATCGCGCGCCGGACGTTTGAGAGCAACGCCTCGGGAGACTGTGAACTGCGCACCATGAAGAACACTGAGTAGGGCGGAAGCGTGTGGAACGGCAAATACACCATATTCGCGGGAGGAAGCTTCAGCGAATTGGTGTGAGAATCTGCAACGACTCCGATAATGGTGAAGTTTGTATTGCGCCACCGCAGCAAACGGCCAACGGGATCTTCGCCTGGCCACGCCGCTTTGGCAGATGCTTCGGAAATAATGACGCTGTTCGCGTTCTTATCGCGTTCTTTAAAAAAACGGCCGGCCACAAGGCGCTCACGAAGCAGCTCAAAATACTGAGTGCTTACCCAACGAAAATTGGACAGCGGCGGGTGATGTGTCGGTCTATCGGGACGAAAGATGCCGTCGATCCAAGTCTCACCTTCGAGCGGCATCGCGCTGACCAGAGCAGCGGATGTCACTCCCGGCAACGCTCGGAGACGGTTCAGAACGCCATCGTCAAATGCGATGCGTTGTGGATCCTTAGCATATGCCTGGCGAGCAAGACTCACTTCGGCGGTTACGACATTACTCGTTTCGAAGCCGCGATCGCTGCCCAACAGAGTCGCCAGGCTCTTTGCGAACAAGCCAGTCACTAGCAAGAGAGCGGTGCAGCCAAAGACCTGAACACCGATAAGTATTAAGCGGAAGCGCCGGCCTTGCCTGCTTGCCGTGCGTGCGGTGTTTTGCTGCAACGCTCTTTGCGGGTCCGTTCGAACGAAGTGCAGCGCGGGCACAATGCCGAACAGAAGCCCGCAACCAACGACCATCAGCACCGCGACCAACAGGACTGCGGGGTTCGGATGAATCTCAGCCATACGTGGCAGATCGAGCGGCGCATAGCGCTTGAACAAGGCGAGCGCGGCGAATGCCAGCAGAATTCCGCCGGCGCCTCCGATTATCGCGAGCACCAGACTTTCCGCTAGTGAATTCCAAACCAGTTGCCACTTAGAAGCGCCTAAGGCGCTACGAACAGCGGCTTCCCTTTGTCTTGCTACGGCGCGGCCAAGTTGTGCATTCGCAAGGTTTACGCAGGCAATCAGCAGGAGGGCGATTACAGCGGCCATGAGCATCCACAAACCTCTCCGGGAACTGCCCACCATTGCGTCCTGCATAGGTTGCACATACGAAAGCAATGCCCCGGGACTGTTGTCGCGTTGGTCTGCTGGCATTTCGTTCACGATCTGTTGCTGAATTATGTTGATCTGCGCTTCTGCTTGGCCGACCGTCACGCCAGGTTTCAAACGTCCGAGAGCGACAAGATTGCCGTAATCGCTATTCCAGCCGTATTGGTTATCGGGATTAATCACCAGAGGCGTCACAATCTCGATCGGCGGCGACGTTCCGACACTTTGCTTCGAAGGAAAAGAGTTCAGAACGTTGCGCTTCGGAAATTGAAAATCCTTCGGCAAGACGCCAATAATTTCGTACGGCGTGTCATTCATTCGCACGGTCCTGCCAATCACATTGGGATCGCCTTGGAAGAAACTTTGCCACATCGAATACGTGATAATGGCAACTTTGTCGTGGCCATCGATGGCATCGCTCGCGACAAAATTGCGCCCCATGAAGGGCATCACCTGCAGAATATTTAGAAAATCCGGCTGAGCCCGCAGGCTGCCGATCAGCTGCGGATGATCAGTTCCGAACGAAACGCTACGGGTGCCCACGCCGAGCAAACAAAGATCACTGAAAACGCTGTTTCGTTCCTTCCAGATGTGCTCATGGCGAGCGTTCGCCCCTGTATAGGCTGCGCCTAAGAATTTAACTCTTTCCCAGACGACAACCAGCTTCCCGCTATCGCGATAGCTCAGAGGCTTCAGAATGACGGAATCTATCACGCTGAACACCGCGGTGCCAGCGCCGATGCCAAGGGCGAGTGTGAGAATCGCGGTGAGGGAGAAGCCAGGCGACTTCCAAAGATTACGCAGGGAGTATCTGAGTTCGCGTAACAGCATGTTACCGCTCCTGGCAGTTCACTCGCCACTCGAATGCCCCGCCAACTAATTGAAGATACAAGAGAATTTTGTCTTATTATTTCAGGAACGACATCAGGATGTCCGAAAGTGAGACACTACACACGTGATGGAGCAGACTTTTAACGAGCCGCGCATTGCCCTAAACCGCATCTACACACGCGCTGGGGATACTGGACAGACGCGATTGGTGGGCGGACAAAAGATTGCGAAAGACGACCTGCGCATTGAATGCTACGGGACCGTGGATGAGTTGAACGCATTTATTGGAGCGGCGCGAGTGACAACGGAAGAGTTGAGCAGCACTAACGCGGCGCTAGGGGAGTTTGCGGCGTCGCTGAAACGGGTTCAGCATGAACTGTTCAACTTGGGTTCGATTCTGGCGACGCTCCCAGAAGACGTTCATCCGAAGCAGCCCCGCATCACGAATGCAGAGATCGAGAAATTGGAACGCGAAATTGACGCGGCTAACGACCAACTGCAGCCGCTGCGATCTTTCGTATTGCCGGGCGGTAGCCGGCTCGATGCGGAGCTGCATGTCTGTAGGACGGTGTGCCGCAGGGCCGAACGTATTCTCGTCACGCTAGGCGGCAACCAGCAAGTGCCTGCGGAAGCGATACGTTACCTTAACCGGCTCAGCGATGCGCTTTTTGTATGGAGCCGCTGGGTCAATCACGTTCTCGGAACTCCGGAGACTCTGTGGGAGCCGAACGCGACGGCCAGCGCGGCACAAAATGCGCACTGATAATTGAAGATCAGTCGCCGCGAACAGAGAGAGGAGATTCAGGATAGGGCTCCTCCGTCATGTCGTAGCGCGAACGCACGCGACGATCTCGACTGCTGCCGGGCCATTCGAGCCGAAGATCCTGACAAACTTCATTCAGCATGTCAATGGTGGCCACGCGTTGCTCCATCGCAAAGGCAGTCACTAGCAAGTTATCGCAGAGGAGATTGATCAGACGAGGAATACCGCGAGCCCGCTTATACACTTCTTCAAGAATCTCCGGTGGGAAGACAGTTTGTCTTGTCATGCCGGCGCGAGCGAGACGTGACTCGATGTAGGCGGCGGATTCCTCAGGCGTCAGCGGGTTCAAGCCACAGCGGAGCACGATGCGCTGTTTGAGCTGACGGAGGTTCGGGGCATCCAGCTTACGATCAAGTTCGGGCTGCCCGGCAAGGATGATCTGTAGAAGCTTGCCTTGGCGATTTTCAAGGTTGCCTAAAAGGCGAACCTCTTCGAGAACTTCCCATTCCAGATTGTGGGCTTCGTCAACGATCAGGACGCATGTCCGGCCGCGTTCCGCCTGCTGTATGAGGAGCGAATTCAGAGCAAATAAGACTTCGGTTTTCGATTTGCGATTGCATGGCAGTTCAAAGTCGAACGCGACCATCTCGAAAAACTGGTCGGGAGTAAGACGGGAATTAAATATGAACGCGAATTCAGTTCGCTGAGATTCAAGGTAATCCCGCAAACATTCGAGCATGGTTGTCTTGCCGGTGCCGACTTCGCCGGTCAATACGATGAACCCTTTTCGGCTCCGGACGCCGTAGATAAGATTCGCTAGCGCTTCCTCGTGCTGTGGGCTGCGATACAGAAAGTCGGGATCTGGACTGATATTAAAGGGGTTCTCGACGAACCCGAAGTACGCATTGTAGATCGCACTTTGCATGGTCTAAATAATGTGACTTCAGATCCGAAAGGTAGTGTTGCTTTTTTGCGTTCGGAAACTGCCGACGTTTAGTACCAGCATAACGAAAACATCGGCCATTTAGCCCAGGAAGATTAGTTAATTCCGGTACATAAAATACGTACTAGGCGTTTTCAAACCGAAGGGCCGTCCAGCCTGGCAGATAGGCCGGCTGCCCACCTGAGAACACCATACGGCGGGTCTTGGGGAATGGGACACCGTCGCGAATGGACTTCGCGATGGAAGGAACCGCCTTAAGTATTTTTCGGTAGGCTTCGTTCTCAGTGTCCAGGAAGCCGGCTTTCGAGATGAAACCGCTACCCCATCCTAGGCACAAGAGACAGGTATCAGCGGTGCTCTTCGCTTCCTCGAGCCGCTGTTGCAACTGCTGAATCGTCTGCTGCAGCGTCATTAAACCCACTGTCTGCGCGTAAGTTGAATGGGTTTGGAGCTGCGCTGCGGCGTATTCATTGGCTGCCTCAACCAGCATCTTCACTGTTGGAACCGAACGCCACCCGAGAGCACGAGCGACCTCCTCGTTTTCGAAAAAACGCTCCAGCTTCCATTCACCTTCAAAGGACGTGCCGGGAACGGCCATCTCCGTGAAGACGGGCGTCGAGTCATTGACGCTCGTGTTGGGAACGCTGCCACGGCCGGCGACTTTCCAGGCGAGCTGCGGTTTTCCAGGTTGGCGCGTGTCTAGCGAGGCAACCCGGGTGAGATAGATCTTGAAAACTGATGGCGGAACGGGCCTGCTATCGGCAGCGGAAACGATTTTAGTTTGCGAGGCGCCCGCGTGCGCTTCAGCCGCTTCCGCTGTCCGGCGCGAGATGCGATCCTTTTCGAGAGAAGCGGCGACGCGCTCCATGGTGGCGGCCGACCAACGGGAGAAAACCAATCCGCTGCGTAGGGCGCCTTTTAAGGCGGACGCCGGCAGATACGCGCCCTGATAATTAGCCGCGAACGTTGGAATGAAAAGAGATTCCGAAGGAGCCGTGTTCCAAAGCACCGTGGATTGCGCATTCTCAAATGGAATACGCCGTTGCGAAAAATTCTGAGCGAATCCGCCCCAGGAGGCAAAGTCTAGCTTGGTGGCTTTGCGTAGTTGCGTGAGATAGCCTTCGAGCCTAGGACCGCGGGCGAGGAGCTTGAAGATACGCGGTTGGTCCAGAACGTTGACTTGATCTTTCCAGACCATGTAATCGATGGGCGAGAGTTCACGGCCATCGCCGACAAGCAGAGGGGTGAGCGCGGTGAGCTTATAGTTCATCGGTGTGCTCCTGCGGTTCGTTTGGTTGAGCGTCCGGTTGTTCATCAGGGACACCTCCCAGACGGTCGGGGTTCTGTTCTGGTTCGGCTCCCTGATGGTCGAGGCTCTGTTCCGGAATCGTCTCGAGTACAGGTGCGGGTGCAGGCGGCAGCGTTTCAGGTTGAGGGCATGGCTTGGCTTCGGGTGCTTCTTCGTCCGCAGGCTCTTCGACCGGCTTGATATCTTCTTCAGTGATTTCAGGAAGACGAAGCGCCAAAGCAAAACCGGCCCGATAGACCGGATGTGCGAAGCCATCGGGCGCAACGTCGACCGCACTACCCGATGGCTCTTGCGAGGCCATCAAGACCGATCCTTCGGCGATCATCTTTACCGATTTCTTCGCCGAATGATCGTATACATATCCACCGCGCGTGACCAGTTCGTAATCGCCACCTGCCCAATCCGGAGAATCGGATTGCGCGGGCGAGTAGAGTGACAAGAGCCAGTAACCGGCAGCGTCTCCGTTTCCCGAATTGCCGGCTGAAGCTTTCGCGCTGCGGGGCAGGAGAAGGTTCGGCCATGAGCCGCTTTGAAACTCCGGTTCCGCGGTCTGGCCCCAGCCAGAAGTGCGGCCGCCGCCGAAACCGGTATCGGCGAGCAAACGAATTGCGGCCTTTAGTTTGCCGCCCCATTGGCTCTCCGCGTCCGCATCTCGAAAACGAGCAACGCACCACAATCCAGCGCCAGATTCAAACTCGACGCACGCGTACGAGTCCGTATGCGCGGCGGTTTGGGAAAGGCGATCGACAGCCGCTCTGGTCCGGGTGACCACGCGGAACGGCCCGGTGCTCGGGCGATCGCGCCGTAACAAACAGCCACTTTCGGGGTCCGGAGTCCATTGCTCGGCGAGAATCGGGCGGCCAGTGAGCATCGAATCGATCACAGCCATAGGAACAAACTGCGCGGCATCCCAGCGAATTTTCGAGAGGAATACCGGGCTCGGCGAAGTCACGAGCGACGACGGCGGAGGCCAAAGCGTGCGTGGAGGCGGAGCGAACAAAGTGTCGCCCTGATATGGAAAGAGCGAACTGAAGGTTACTTGCGAGGTAGATGCACGAGCGGTAGCATCGAGCCATTCGTCTAATAGCCCGAATTGACGCAGAGCGAGTGTGACGGCGGAGTAAAGCCGATCACTGCGGAAGATCTTATCGACACGATCCTTTCCGCCTTCGCCCGCACCATAGCGCCAAGGGCCGATAGGCCGAAGGCGAATCAAAACCGCCGGTTGCATCTTTATCTAGTCGGCGTCCTTCCTTCGGTTCAAGCTAGTTTCCCGACAAAGTCCTCGGCGTTAGCAAGCTGCTGGAGGGACGCGAGATCGGCGCTGGATAGCAGGCTCTCTTCGGCTGCACCCTTGGCGTAATAATCTTTGCCGCGCCAAGTGAGACTCAGGTTGCTGAATGCGATGCGGCCGTTGCCGCGGCTGCCGCCACCTCCCAAAGCGTCGTCTTCAAGAAGGCGCAGGCCTTCTACAACACGCCCGAGCAAGGGCTTGTCTTCCTGACACAGAACATCCAGCACCATGCGGAACCGGAAACGCGCACCGGAAGGAACACGCTCCAAAGTGCGAGGATTGGCTTGCGAGGTGATGCGATCCACGGCATTTTCGCTTTTTACCTCGGTCAATTCGTCGTCCAAATTCTCGCGCATCTGTGGAGTGATGCTATCCACAACGAGCGGAGCGTCATAGACGGTGAGACGCGCCGGCGTTGCAGTCGCAGCTTCAATCGATTCGCCTGTAACTTTCTCGACACGACCAGGATTGCGGCCGAACAAGATGCAGACTTCGTCGTCCGGGCGATCGCTGTGATGAATGCGCACTTCCTGTCCCTTGCGCTTGGAGAGATAAACCAACTCGCTGGGAACTGCGAGCCCCAGGGTTTGCTCCAGCAATGAGCGCAGACGCCCACGCAACGAACTTCCCGGGATATAAGGGATTCCAAAGGCGTCTTTCACAACCGGATTGTCGGCACCGCCAATTTCGAGCGAACCTTTACCGGCGCCGATGTGCAGTCCGGTTTGGCATTGGATCTCGCCCTGGAGAATCAGTTTCCCAACGAACGTCAGTTCAGTAGATGCTGTGTGAGAACTCATTATCAATATCCTGTTTGTCGCTATTCGTTGTAGGCAATGATTGCTTCGAACAGATCGCGGAAGCGTTCATAGCCGCGCGTGTCGTTCTTGCGCGTTACTTGCAACAGCAACCGTTCGAGGGCATCCAGACTACGCAGGCCGTGGCGCGCAATCGTGTAAGCCAGACGCGCGCGAACCATAACAAATTCATGCTGACGCTCACTTTCAGGAGCACGGGTGGCGCGGCGAACCGCGTTGTACAGCCGGCGCAACTGACTTTTGGTGCCTGAATCCATGTCGCGCATGCGACTCACCACAACGTGAGCCTGATTGTCGAGATAGAGACTATCGGCGATCAACTTTTCGAGTTCAATCTCAGGCGGACCTTCGGGACGCCGATCACCGGGGCCACGGCCGCCGGGACCGCCGCGCTGGTCACGGCCGCGGTCACCCCCACGATCGCCCCTGTTCTCGCCGCCACGGTCACCTCGGCCTTCGCCGCCGCGACCTTCGCCGCGAGGGCCACCGCCGCCACCCCCACCACCGGGCCGATTTTCGCGAGGAGGACGATTGTCCCCGCTACGGCGTTCTTCGGGTTTTTTCTCTTCGGTTTCAGGCATGTCGATTCCTTTTACTGGGTAGATGTTGTTGTGCTTACACGGGAGCACCGGCTGCAAGACGCGCCCACTCAAGGCCCACGCGCGCCGACGGGCGCAGCTTAAGACCAGCCGCACGCCTTCCGATCAGACCTGCAATGACAGCGCTCCGTAGATTGTTAATTTCCTTGCTACGTGCCTGCGGGATGACACGCGAGAGGCGCATATACGTGCGCCAGGGTTTATCTACACGCACGACTTTTCGCTTTCCGGGACGACCACCCGAAAACGCTTCGCGATACACGGCCGCCAAGTCGTTGATGTATCCGGGAGCAAACCCGAATTCGCGGACTAGGCGGACGAGACTGGTTTTTACCTCTTCGGCATCGGCCAGACGTTTCCATTCGATGGCGCGGCCAAACACATAAAACGTACCGGGCTCCGTTGCTTTGGCGTGACTCAACTGAACAACGGCATCATGAAATACCGATGAAACTGGCGCATTCAGCGAGGGGGCGATAGCAAGCGCCATACTCAACGTTTTGCCTTCGAGACCCGGGAATGCCTTTACATTTTCCTCAGCGAACTTTTCGAAAAGCCGTTGAAGTTCGCGCGCCAACAACAATAGGCCGTCCCAACTGCCCCAGACCGCAAAGTCGTCGCCGCCGCGGTACAAAATACTAACCTTTTGCCAGAAATCGGGCAGAGTGCAGAGAACAGAAAGCTCGCCGGCGAAGAATTCCTTAAAGAGGACCGAAAGATGGATATGATCTTCGACGCTGCCCACCGCTTCTAGTTGCGGGGCGAATTGATCGACATCGCCGCAAAGAATACCCCAACGAAAAGTGCCTTCGGCGCGGCTGCCGAGTTCAGGGGCCGTGGCCGGGGTGCCGTCATCATTGGGAGCGAAACGACGGGGGAACAGGATGCCATCGTCATCCAGGCTCGATTGCTCCGTAAGAGGCCAAGTGAATTGACCTTCGTCCCATTTGAGATGAGCGGGCTCTTCACTCGACCAACCGACCTTAGTTGCGGTCGGAAGCTTGGCCGCGAAGTTGGTGAAATATTCGTGCGCGAGAGGCTCGCTGCTCTGATTGACGGGCGCAAATAGTTGCGCGACATCCGAGTTGCCGGCTAGCGGAGTCGACATCTTCGCTTGCAATCCGTCATCGAGGCGCTTGCGCGCAATAGGCCACGCGCCCAAGTTTTCTGTTGCCGCCCAGATGAGTTGCAGAGTCTCGCCAGAGAGCCGGCGAAGCGCATTCGAAACGCGATGGAGAAGTTCGTTTGCTCTGGGAATGTCTTCTTCCGCGAGGACGAGCAGAAACTGCTCGGCGCTGCTGGAACCAAGAAGCATGCGCGAAAGCCGCAGTTCCGCGAGTAGAGCGCGTGGCAAAACTTCGCAGAACAGATTGAGCCAGGCACATCGGCCAATGAGTTCGGCCTCAGCGTTCAGAGAACATTCTGCCCGGTTGACCGGTCCATTCTCGCTGTCTGTGTGCAGTTCCTGTTCGGCGGTCAGGAACTTTGCGGCGCCGAGCAGTTGAGCTTGCAAGAAGACTTGTAGCGACATTGGAAAGGTCAGAGCGACCCGCGCAACGGCAGGTTAGGCGTTATTTGCGACGCTTTTCAGACTAGCACAGCACACTGTGGCCGTGAACATCGAGAACTGGGAACCGTCGACGAGGTTTTACGCGGCGACTGGCTCCCTTTGAGACGGTGTAGAGGGGACGGTTTGGTGCACTGCGGTGGTTTTGACCTTCTTGTGTGAATAGCTCGCGGTCGAGCTTAGCTTCTGCGCTTCGACGAAGCACTCATCGAGACATCTCCGAAAAAGAATCCAACAATTCGTCCTGCCGCTCGAAACTAAGGATGCCGATGGTCATGCACGCCGACCACATAAAAATGTTTCAAGAGTGCTGGTCTCGGCTACTCGATAACAAGGTTCCTCTCCAAAACATCGCCGCGTCACTTCGAGAAAGACGGGCCGTTTACGAAGGGCCACGAAGCAACGTACTTGCAGGCTTATAAGCCTCGCCGGACCGAGTTGCTATTCGAAGAGCTTGGCCGCACGTCTTCGAGTCATTACCGAGCCGCTTAATAGTACCCGAACCCACGTATTAAAACTCTTTCCAGCGGGGCAAAAGATTGTATACAATTCTGAATACTAGTATGAGGCTGCTATTTCTTTCGCTTGCAATGACGTTCTGTTTGTTTGCCCAAATATCCAATACCGGACAGATCGTGGGTGTTGTGCAGGACAGCTCCGGGGCGGCAATACCTGGTGTCAGCTTGAAACTCACAAATGCGAACACAGGTAGTGCGCAAGAGATGACTTCGGCCGGTGATGGAGGCTTCGTTTTCACCACGCTTCCGCCCGGCACCTACAATCTGAACGCATCTCTGAAGGGATTCGACACAGCCGTTTTCAACGGAATTATCGTGAACGCCGCGCGAACGACAAATCAGGTAGTCACGATGAAAGTGGGGGCAGTCAATCAGACAGTGGAGGTCACCGGCGCCGCTCCGGTTCTGCAAACCACCGGCACGACGATTTCCAACACTGTAGAGCAAAAACAGTTGGTGGATTTACCCCTCAGCGGCCGCGATACATTACCGTTCGCGTTGTTGTCGGCTGGCGCGCAACAGGGTGTCACTTCGAGAGACAGCACATTCGAAGGGATGCCGGGCGCTTCCATCGACATAACGTTAAACGGTATTGCGAATAACGCGCAGCGGTTCAAGAGCGGTGGGACGAGTTTCTATGCCTTTGTCACTCCTCGACTCGAGACTGTGCAGGAGGTGACCGTAAGTACTTCTAATCTCGGCTCTGACGCCACAGGGCAAGGCGCCATGGCGATTCAATATGTATCGAAATCAGGCACCAATTCATTCCACGGCGAAGCGTTTTGGCAGCACTCAAATTCGGCCCTGAACGCCAACGATTGGTTCAATAATGCGAACCGGATCAAGAGGCCGGTCTACATTCAAAACGACGTCGGCGGCACGATTGGCGGACCGATCCTGAAAAATCGTTTGTTCTTTTTCCTGAGCTACGCACAGGTGATGACGCCGTCCTCAGGGCAGTATTCCGCGCTTGTCCTGAACCCGGCCGCACAGTCGGGCAATTTCGGCTACGTGGGAACAGATGGAGTAACGCATACTGTAAATTTACTCACTCTGGCTGGACAAAATGGGTTCCCCAACACTGTGAACCCCGTCATGGCGTCGCAGCTTCAGAAGATTCAGCAATCGACTTCTGCCGGGGCAATTTCTCCATCAGACCTGATCCGGAACTCATTGGTCTGGGTCGCCCCGCAGCCCGTCACGCAGTACTACCCAATGGGCAAAATCGATTGGCTCATTACCTCGAAGCTGCGTTTCAACGTGTCCGATACCTGGGCGCGGACAGTCAATGCCGCCGGATTTCGTGGGACGGTGCTTCCAGGTGATTTTCAGAAACAGCAGTCATACGGCCAGATAGCAAATCCGTATATCGCAACTGCCGGGCTAACGTGGACTATAAGCCCGTCTCTTGTGAACGATTTCAACTTCGGCATACAAGGCACGCAGGAGACCTTCAACACAGGTTTCGATCTGAGTACGTTCCAGCCCCGGCTTATGACTTTCCCGCTCGGATTAGCGAGCGGGTTAGAGGAACTTAACGGTCTTCAGCAAGGAAACACCTTCCAGGCTCGCAACAATCCTGTCTGGAATTTATACGACAACCTCAAATGGGAAAAAGGGAGCCATTCCCTATCCTTCGGTGGTAACTGGATCAGAAGTTTTGTTCATACTTCGAGCACCGGCGCAGCAGGCATTCCCAGATATACATTCGCGGTAACATCTGCCGACCCGGCGAATGTCATCTTCAATTCCGCGAACCTACCCGGAATTAGTCAGACCGATCTGGCGAACGCGACCAATCTATACGCGCTGCTTACAGGCCGAGTTAATACCGTCACGATCACGCGCAACTTGGATGCCTTTACGCACCAGTACGCTAATTTCCAGCCGATTTACACAACCGAATTGATGAAATCGTTTGGCGTGTATGTAGCCGATTCCTGGCGAATCAATAGATCTCTTACGTTGAATTACGGGCTCCGTTGGGATTTCCAGGGGGACACCGAAAATCCGAATAATACGTATACGAGTCCCACAGTGGCGGACCTTTTCGGCCCCTCAGGATCAATTTCGGGTTCGCCGTACACGCCCAATCTGTTCAATCCAGGCGCTCTCCCAGGACTTTCGAATCCTGCGATCTATCAACGCTCAAAAGTTTATAACGCCGATTACTTCAATCCCGCGCCGCACATTGGCTTTGCCTGGAATCCGAGTTTTCAGCAAGGGTTTCTTGCCGCATTATTGGGCGATAGAAAGTCGGTCCTTCGAGGCGGCTATTCCCTCAACTACTACTCGGAAGGAATGTTGAACTTCACGGATCTTGTTGGGAATAACCCGGGCCCGACGCAGACTGCGACGGTTACGCCAGGCGTGAATTTCGCACCGGGATCATTGAGCGTAAGCGATCCGATACCGCCCGCGACAGCGTTTCCCACTTCTTTCAGCTTCCCGCTTGCGTTATCGAACTTCGCGTTTGCTAATCGGACCGTAGGGAGTATCGATCCGAATATCAGGGCTCCCTACGTGCAGACCTGGTCGTTCGGTCTCCAGCGAGAGGTGAGAGAGGGCACTGTGGTTGAAGTCCGGTATGCCGGCAACCGTGGTGTTCATTTATGGCACGCCTACAACGTCAACGAAGTGAACATTTACGAAAATGGTTTCCTAAACCAGTTCAAAACGGCCCAGCAAAATCTCGCGGTCAATCAGGCTGCCGGAAGGGGTAACACGTTCGCTAACAACGGATTGCCTGGCCAAGCGCCTACACCGATCTTTACGACGGCCTTTACAGGGCTCGCTGCCGCTCAAGGATTTGCGAATACGAACTTCATTAGCCTGCTTCAGACGGGACAAGCGGGCGGGCTTGCCAACCAATTAGCTCAAACTTCCAACTACTTTTGCAACATGGTGGGCAGCAGCTTCAGTCCTTGCATTGCGCGTGGACTTACGACACCAGGACCATATCCTGTCAATTTCTTTCAACTCAATCCTTATGTGGCGACTGCGAACTTCCTGACTTCGGATTCGTTTTCCAATTACAACGGATTACAAATCGAAGTTCGGCAGCGGCTCTGGCGCGGGTTGACGTTAGACGGAAACTATACATACTCGCATTCCTTGACAGACCGGTATTCGAAAGCCGTTGACAACATTCTGAACTTTACTACTTTGAGGGATCGTGAGCTGGATTATGGCCCATCGCCATGGGATCTTCGCCACGTTATCCAAATTTACGGCACTTACGACATCCCATTTGGGAAAGGCCGCGCGTTCTCGGTGAATAACCGCGTAATAGAGGCCATTGCGGGTGGTTGGACACTAGGCTCGATTTTCCGCTATCAAACGGGATTGCCGTTCAAACTTAGCAGCGGGCAATTGACCGTCAATCAGCAGGATTCCGGAGTTATTCCAACAGTTAGCGCCTCCGCGCTTCAGAACAACGTTGGAGTGTTCAAGACGGGCAATCCTTACGTTTACTACGTTAACCCGCAGATCATCGCAAGTAATGGACGGGCCAATCCTAGCTACTTGGCTTTGCCGACAACGCCCGGCCAGTTCGGAAGCTTTATCTGGCTGTATGGACCACATTTCATTACGGATGATCTCTCAATTGCAAAGAGTGCTTCCATTTTCGAAAGACTCCGAATGGAGATTCGCGCCGAGATGGTAAATGCGTTTAATCATCCAATCTTTCAGGTGCCGACCGGCGGAACATTCGGGATTAGTTCCATCAGCATTGCTTCGACAACCTTCGGCCGCGCGACGGCCACGACCACAATTCCCCGACAGGTACAGTTCCGATTGCGGTTTGTATTCTAGGGCTGCGCGGCAGCGCTTCACAAGGCACTGGTCGGGCCGACGAGTTCGTTGGTCAGGATGAACTGTTGGATAAACGTGCCTGACAGCGGCTTCAAATTGAATCTCAAGCCCGCGCGATCTATCAAGCGATCTATCAAAAGGTTAAGCCGACGAGCAAATCGAGCTGGTTGGCCGCCGTATGAACCTCATTCCAATTTCCAATGCGCGGGGGCGAAAGCCAATGTGTATAACGCAGTTCCGGCGATATATGGAGGAGGAGAAGTTTTGCAGAAACGCCTGCTCC
>DASREJ010000078.1:0-6478 GCA_035652115.1 Bryobacteraceae bacterium | reverse complement strand
TTTTCCAGGTTCCAGAGTGCCGATTTTTTTGAGGCTCTCCAATACGCCAACATGAGTCAAGTGTCGTCCCTTGTTCTCGCCGCGCATTACCTGGGATTCGGCGTGGTTGAGAGCGATTGCTACGTAGACGTCCGCCTTGTGCTGTTCGGAATTCCCATCGGCTTCGATGTGAGCCCTCAAAACAGCGGGGTGTCTATCCTCGACTATTGCGGCTTTAATACGTATGGGAACACTCGCGGCAGCAGCGGCTTTTTGCAGAGTTTGGCTTATTTGCTGTGGGTTAGCAAGCCGCAATTCGGCAGTACCATCAACAAGCAGTTGCGGAGTATACACGTCGCTTATCCGAAGGGCTTGGGCATAGGCGCTTTGCCGTTGGCTCCACAAAGCGGAGGAATAAGGATCTTTCCAGCCGTCATGATTCCAGTAGTCGACATGTTCGCTAAGAACGATCAACTGAGCGCCGGGAACTGGTTGCCCCGCTTCCAACTTTTGAACCAGCGCATCGGCTGGCGGACAACTGGAACATCCTTCAGATGTAAATAGCTCAACCAGAACCGGCGAAGCATCGGCGCCGTTAGCCGCCAAAAGATGACTTTCAGCCGCCGCGCACACAACTGGAATAAGAATCACTACCAGCGCTTGGAAAGATCGCATCCTCACCTGATATTACTCAATTCTGAGCGCCCTCATGGGTGAGATCGATGCGGCTCGGCCGGCCGGAATCAGCGCTGCTATAAACGCGCAAATAGTAAGTAAACCCGCGGCAACCATGAGTGCCATCGGATCCCAAAAAGAGACACCGTATAGTTGTGATGAAATCAGCCGTCCGGCCCCAACTGCCAATGGCAAGCCCAGTGCAAGACCGATCAACACCCGCCTGAAGGCCCCGCGCAGCACCAATTGGACCACCTTGAGTTTGTCGGCCCCAAGCGCCATGCGAATGCCGATTTCGCCGGTCCGCTGCGCAACGGAATACGCTGTGACGCCATAAAGTCCCACGGCCGCAAGCAACAGGGCAACAATGCCGAACAGTTCCGCAAGACCCGCCACGGCACGCTCCTGATTGAAAGTAAGCGCGACCTGCTGCTGCATCGTTCTCACGCTGTTGATTGTCAGGTTGGGGTCGATTCCTGCTAGAACTCGCGTTAGGGCGGGTTCCAGCGCACCGGGCGTCGCGTTGGTTACCAGCATGATTCCTCCGATGAAGTGGCTTTGCAATTCAATGCGCTGCATCAAGCCGTCTTTGTAATTGACGTTCTGTGCGAGTGGCACATAAAACATCGGCATTGCCGGCCGTCTTAACCCCCAACCTGCAAATTTGGCATCACGCGCGATACCGACGATACGGAACGTGCTTGCGTACTGCGGCAAATCTAAACCGAAGTGCTGGTCCAAAGGGTCTTCTCCGGTCTTGAAAAAGCGCTTTACGAATGCCTGGTTGACGATGGCGACTGGCGCGGTATTTTCGTTATCCGCAGGCGTAAAGTTGCGCCCGCGGAGCACGGTAACACCAAGACCCTGAAGATAGTTGGCGCTCACGCGATCCCAGGACGCGCCCGCTTGTTCGCCCATTTTTGGTGCGGCATGACCGGCGACGAGAATCATCTCGCCCCAGTTGTCAGTGAGCGGGTTGTAGAGCGCGAGGCCCGCTCCTCGTACGCCCGGCATCGTGCTAAGATTTGCTTCAATTTGCCTGTAGAGTGCCTCCAATTTCGGTAGCGTGTAGGTGGCGGGCGGGTGATTCAAAGAAACCAGAACACGATTGGGAATTTGGTATCCGAAATCCTGATGCTCCAATTTATTGAGACTTCGGCCAAGCATCATCGCGCCGGCAACCAATACAATTGATAGCGTCGCTTGGACGATCAATAGGGCTTTACGCGCAAATGAGGAATGGTCTCCCGTGCTACGTCCCGCTCCGCGCAACGCTTCCACCGGGTCGGTTCGAGTGGCAAACCAGGCTGGCGCGGCGCCGAATATGATGCCTGTCAAGAGAGCGAGTGCGAAGGCGAAGATCAGCACGACGAATGATGGTGTCGTGCTGATGGGCAGAAAATGGGCGTTGCGAAATGCCAGGGCAAGCAGCAGACGCGCGGCTCCTATTGACACCACCAGTCCCGCAACGCCGCCCGCGATTGCTAATAAAACGCTTTCGATGAGCGCTTGGGCAATAATTTGACGCCGAGCGGCGCCGATTGCGAGGCGTAATGCCGTTTGGGTGCGCCGCGCAACAGCGCGCGCGAGCAGCAGATTCGCCACGTTTGCGCAGGCAATCAGCAGTACCAGACCGCACACCGCAAGCAGAATCTGAAGGCTCTGCCCGTATTCCTCTTTCATCGCCGCGACGCCCGCACCTGCCGGGACTACGTTGATCACCTGCTTGGGAAGCATGCGGATTATGTCCGGCATCCAATTAGACGGATATTGCGAATCGTGTACTATCCATTGCCGCAAAATTCCTGTGAGGTGCGGTCCCATGCCTGCGACGGAAGCCCCCGGACGCAAACGGCCAATAACGCGCAACCAAGCGCTCACTGGCTGATGAAGCAATGCGCCATCCCCCGCGATTAGCGGTTCCTGCTGCACTGGCACCCAAATATCGGGTGGATCCGGGCGCAGAGTGTCGCCAAAAAATCCCGGCGGGGCGATACCGATAACGGTGAATGGATGGCCTTCGATCATAAATGTCGCACCCACCACGGAGGGGTTGGCTCCGTAGACCTCCTCCCAGGTGTGATGACTGATTACGGCTACGGGCGGCGATGAAGGCTTGTCGTCTTCCGACGTAAAGACTCGTCCCGCGAAGGCGTTAATGCCAAAGGTAGAGAAATAATTGCCGGTAACATATTCGGAACGCAGAGGCTTGGCTGCATTTTCGACACCGGCTCGCCGCACGCTTAGCCGGCCTCCTGCCGCCTGAAAGGCAGTCAATTCTTCGAATTCCGGCGTTTCCGCTTTCAGCCGCTCATAAAGAGGGAACGAAAATATTCCCCAGCGATCTTGCGGTCCACCTTCCACGCAGCAGTCGTCGCCATCACCGATCCGGTACAGCAGCGCTGGGTCCGAAACCGGCAGAGAGCGGAGCATCACCGCATGAATTAACGTGAAGATCGCGGTGGTGCCGCCGATACCCAAGGCCAACGTAAGTATCGCGGCGGCGGTAAAGACCGGAGACAAACGGAATTGTCGCAAGGTATAGCGAAAAGTGCCCGAAAGATTTTGCATTTGAATTAAGTTCTACGATCCGTTCCCCCTTGCGAGTTCCCGGAAAGGCGTTGCTTGTGAAAAGATCCAGGACGGATCAGTTTGCCTTGGGAGCAATAGTCTGTGCGGCAGGGCGCCGCTGTTGCCAAGCGGTGCTCTTAAGCAATGACGGTCCAGCCTCGATCAGTCTAGGCAGTAAGTTGAAGACATCGGTGGGACCCCAAGGCGCTCCCTCACGGGTTGAATAGCCTTGATGATTCAATTCGTTGGCGATCTCTTGAATGCGTTTCTCTCTGATAATTTGTTCAAGGATCAGGAGAAGGACGGTGGCTTCCAGCGGGTTTTCCTGCACAATCCCGCTTTCCGCGATCTGCAAGCCATAAGGCAGTGCCGTCTGCTCGCTCAGGATTTGCGCGACTTTCGGTAGCGCTTCCGCCGCCTCCGAAGACTCGCGGAACCACTCAATGCTGGCTACCTTCCAACCCTCGCCAAATCTCTTTGCAAAGTACTCCAAACTTAGCTCGCCTGTAATCAGATCGCGTATGGATTGCTTCACGAGAATACCCCTCCACTGCCGCGAAGGCAATTGGTGAACCACACTTAACACGAAGAAATTACTTGGGAATGGCGCTTTTTAAGGAGTCAGGCTCGGAAGCTTGAAATTCCGATACTGGGACGGCGCTGTACGTTATTACGAAACAAAGCCAATTTTGCTCAATGCGAAACGGCTTCGTCGCGCTCCACTTTCCCGTCGCGAATGTGAATAATTCGGTGGGCATGCGCCGCGATATCCGATTCGTGGGTGACCAGCACAATCGTATTGCCCTCTACATAAAGGCGCTCGAAGAGAGCCATGATCTCGTTGCCAGTGTTGGAATCGAGGGCGCCGGTGGGTTCGTCAGCGAGCAGAATGGACGGCTTATTTACTAGGGCGCGGGCAATTGCGACACGTTGCCGTTGACCACCCGATAACTCGTTTGGCTTGTGATGCATACGGGCTTCCAAGTCTACGGCGCGCAATGCCTGCCGCGCCCGTTCTATTCGCTCGCCTGAAGAGACCCCCGCGTAAATAAGCGGCAGTTCCACGTTGTGAAGGGCGGAAGCGCGCGCTAGCAAGTTGAATGTTTGGAACACGAACCCGATCTCTTTGTTTCGGATGCGCGCCAGTTCGTCGTCCTCCATGTCACTGGCAAGCTTGCCGTTCAGGTAGTACAGACCCTTCGTGGGAGTATCCAAGCAGCCGATCAGATTCATCAACGTGGATTTACCGGAGCCGGATGGGCCCATGATTGCCACGTATTCGCCGCGCCTGATTTCGATGTCCACACCAGATACAGCATGAATCTCCTGGTCGCCCATGATGTAGGTTTTCCAGAGATCGTAGGTGCGAATGACAATTCCTTCGCCCTTGAGCCGCGCACCGCGCTGTTCGCGTTCCTGCGTGCTCAGTTCGTGTATTGCTGAGGGTGCGGTTGCCATCGTAGCTGAAGATGTGCCTTATGCGCTGGTCGTGCCAGGCTGGATTCCAGGAGCCTTGTTATCGATTTTTACTTTGGCGTCATTGCGCAGGGTACGAATGACTTCATAGCTTCCAGTAACGATTTGATCTCCTTCTTTGAGTCCGCTCAATACCTCAATTTCGGTGACACCGGTGATACCGGTCTTCACTTGGCGGAACTCTGCTTTGCCTGCATTCACAACGAACACGCCCTGTAATTCCTCCTTCGCCGCTTTCTGCGATGCCGGGTCAGTCGCGGTACGCTGCCGCGCGTTTTGAGGCTTCAACTGGCCGCGCTGGCGGATTGTCAGAGCCTGGATAGGAATCGCGAGCGCATGAGACCGGGTGGCAGTCACAATCTTCGCTGTACACGATAAACCGGGCCTGACCAAGTCTTCCGGTATATCAAGCGCGACCACTACCTTAAAATCTTTGGCCTCCTGGCTTGATGTCGTACTTTGAGACGCGGCCACGCCCGTGGAGCGCACAATCGCGGTATCCCCGATTTCGATCACGCGCCCTTTGAAGGTCCGATCCGGAATCGCGTCGATAGTCACGTCGGCGGATTGGTCCATCTTGACGCTTACGATATCCGTCTCGTCTACACGAACCTCAGCGGTAATCACGGACATGTCAGCGATAGTCATTATTGTCGACGCGGTAGAGCTTTGAATGCCAGGGACAACCGTCTCGCCTACCCGGACGGGTAGATTGGTAACGACTCCATCGAGTGGGGCTACGGCCTCAAACTGAGACAACACATTTTGAAAACGCGCGACCTGCGCCTGCGCCTGACCGACTTTCTTTTGCGCCGAAGCTAATTGCGCGGCACTTTGGGCGCGCTGCGCCATTGCTTGGGACACACGTTTCTGTGACGCATCCAACGTGGCTACCGCCAAATCGTAGAGCGCCTTTTTGGCTTCAAAATCTTGCGGTGCGATCAGCTTGTTATCAAACAGTTCCTTGTTACGCGCCAAGTCCGTCTTCTTGCTCTCTAGATCCGCCTTGTCATGGTCGACTTGGGCTTGCGCTACCGCAACGTTGTCATCGGCTGATTTGACGGCAGCCTCACTTGCGGCCGAGTCGGCCAGAGCAGCGCTCAAGTTCGCTTCCTGCGCCTTCAGGTCAGCCGTCGGCTGGATGTTTGCGAGCGCGGCCAGCACTTGGCCTTTCTTTACGTGGTCGCCTTCTTTCACGTAAATGGCGGTTATGGGAGCGGGTCCTTGCGCAGCGCCGATATTGATGTAGTTACGCGGTTTGATTTCACCCGATGCTGTAACGATAGATGTGAGATCGGCGGGAAGCACCTTGCCGGTTTGAACCGTAACAACGCCGCGCTCGCTAATTTTGATACTGGCTAGAACCCCGCCGGCGATGAGCACAAATAGACCGACGAGTAGCAGAACTCTCCATTTTTTCTTCAAACCGGCGTGATCCCCCGCTGATGCCAGACGGAAACGTCATGGCAAATGTTCCCAATTTTACAGGGCTAAACTCGACTTTAGCACGTAAAGCCCGATCTTGGAGTGTAGTTTTCTACACATAGATGCGTTTAACGCGGGCGTGGATGCCGCATAAAACGCTATACGAGATAGTACCCGCCCATTTTGCGATTTGCTGGGCATCAATATTTGCGTTGTCTTCCGAACCTAACAGCGTCACCGCATCGCCCACTTCCACCTGAGGCGACTCTGTCACGTCGATAGAAGTTAGGTCCATCGACACGGCACCTAAGATGGGGGCAAGCCTGCCGTTCACAATCACGCTGCCGCGGTT
>DASREJ010000077.1:0-4032 GCA_035652115.1 Bryobacteraceae bacterium | reverse complement strand
TCGGCTTGGACCAACTCTTCTTCCCACGCATCCCTGTTCCACGTACGGTACTCGACAAACGGCACATCGCCCTTCGCATCCGACGAATAGACGATCCTGCAATAGAATTCGTCATGCAGCCGCCTCAACACCGGCAGTATCGCTTCATTCTGCTTTTGATTTTCGCCAATCCCCGTCCAGTAGATGACGAGCCTGTCTTTGTTTCCATTCGCAGTTTTGTAATTGAATTCATTGCCGTGATTGAAGAGCTGCCGCTGGAGGAAATGCGGCCTTGCTCCGATCGACAGCGCGGCGTCGAAGATAATCGGTGAAGCGACGAAACAACAGTCGAACATTCTTAGCGACTCCTTGACGTTTGCTTCAGCTTTGGAGCGGGAGATGAGAAATTTCCGCGCAAGCTTGCGCTCGTAAAAACTCGGATAGAGAGCTCTGTCGTGCCAATCGAGAATGAGCACCTTCCCGCGTCGCTTTAACTCCGCGAGGATATCGAGCGGCGGGTAGTGCTTTATGACCACGAGCACGTCGTAACGCGACAATTCTTCGAGCGAGAACGGATCGCGGTCGAAGAAGCCGCATTCGAAACGCGGGTCCTGGTCGAGCAGTTCGGCGACGCGTTCTCCGGATTGGTAGAACGAATTCCAATTGGTTCGCGGCCCGAAACCGACCTTGAGAGGCACAGGGCGGGTTGAACGAGGCGCATATTCCGCAATCGCGCCGGTTCGGAAAGCCCGGCATAGGGCAGCGCGGGCAGCGCTTGAGAACCAGGAGCCGGGATGTTTAGCTTTCGCCCAGAAAGCATCTTCCAGCCAATTGGCCAACAGCTTCTGAAAATTCTCCACCGAACGGTTTGGACTCATGATTGAATGAAGGTGATCATGGCCGCGGTTCGAACTGGGTGGCTCGGCGTTCAATTTCGTTACTCCAGACAGCGATACCTCCAACGTATGTGTCCGCAGTCGCGATAGCCGTAAACGTGGGCTCGGCTTCGAGATATTGTCTCACAGGAACGTATTTCGGTTTTGGGTTGGCATCATGCCAGCATATTGCGCCCGCTTTAGTGAGAATTGAAGCGGCAAGAGCCGTGTCCGCAGAGACCCCCTCAGGCGAATGATCTCCATCAATAAGCACGAATTCAAACGGACCATGCTTTCGAATGAGAGAGCGGCTGTTGATAGTATGGGAGTCGCCAATAATCTGCACAAATCGAGATCGTCGCGCGGCGCTCACTTCGGTGCCAATTTGGTCGGCTGGTAATTCAGAATTGTTATACTGCTTTGTACCGTCATCGTTCACATACGCGATCGAAATTAATTTGCTCCTTCGCAACAACGATAGACAGAAGTCGGCCGTGACGCCCATGTACGTACCTATCTCGAAAATATTCTTCGGCCTCGTGGCAAGCAGAACCACTCCTAGTGTCCCGATTCTGAAGTTCCTATGCACGTTTGACGTGGGTGTCGAGTGTGCGGCGGCAAAAGCGATCGATAGATGCGAGGATGTCATCGGCAGATTTGGTCCAGTGGAACGGCGCGGGCGCTGCGTTTCGGATTTTGATATAGGCGGTGATCGCGGCCTCCAGTTCAGCGACGGATCGATGCACGCCGCGCTTGATCTGCTGTTCGGACAAGAGCGCAAAGAAGCGTTCGACCTGATTGACCCAGGATGAGGATGTTGGCGTGAAGTGGACGTGCCAGCGCGGACGCTTGGCGAACCAGCGGCGGATCAGTTTGGTCTTGTGGCTCGACGCGTTGTCCATGACGACGTGCATGTCGAGATCAGTGGGCACGTTGCGTTCGATTTCGTCGAGGAACTTGCGGAACTCCTGGGCGCGGTGGCGCGGCATGCATTTGCCGACGATCGTCCCGGCTTTCACATCGAGCGCGGCGAACAGCGTCGTGGTGCCGTAGCGTTCGTAGTCGTGGGTGCGCCGCTCGACCTGACCGGGCCGCATGGGCAGCAGTGGCTGCGTGCGGTCCAGCGCTTGAATCTGGCTCTTTTCATCGACGCAAAGCACCAAAGCGCGCTCCGGCGGATCGAGGTAGAGGCCAACGATGTCGCGCACTTTCTCAACGAACTGGGGATCGGTCGAGAGCTTGAAAGTCTCGCTGCGATGCGGTGCCAAGGAGAAAGCGTTCCAAATGCGATGCACCGTCGAGATGGACACGCCGGACGTTCTCGCCATTGAGCGCGTGCTCCAATGCGTTGCGTCGGCCGGCATCGTCTCCAGCGTCTTCGTCACGACCTCGGCGATCTTCTCGTCTCCGATCTTGCGGGGCGCGCCGCAGCGCGGCTCGTCATCAAGACCGTCAAAACGCCTTTTGGCAAACCGCTTTCGCCACAGTCCAGCCGTCAGCCGGGAAATCCCGAGTTCATCCGCTATCGCGCTATTGTTCAAACCGTCGGCGGCCAACAGTACAATCTCAGCTCGCACCGCATCGGACCGAGCAATCTTTCGGCGACGCACGCGCATTTCCAACTCGCTTCGCTCCCTGTCCGTAAGTATGAGCTCCACCGCTGGGCCGCGCGCCATCCCCACCTCCGAATCAAGAACACAGAGACAGAGAATCATGCCTCAATCGACATGACTAGAAATTTCTGAGACGGGACACTAGTGCATAATAATCATTCTCATGCATCATGCCGTTTGCTTTCTGCGCCGAAAATGAAGCGGCGCGCATGACACGAACCTTCTCGGAAGGGTCGAGCTGGAAAAAACTGGCAAAATCGGGGACTCTTATCAGCATGCTGGCGAAGGATATCCGGCGTTTGAGGTGGCGCCCCCCTGCTGAGTTTACCCTTGCCTCAGCACAGCCGCATAATGCTCCACGGCATCCCGCGAAACGGCTTGCGAATTGGCCAGATGATGAATGCAATGAGACGCGAGATCATACGAACCGTAGCAAAAGTGAGCGACAATCGCGAGATGCTTAAGCTGCTCCGCGCTCATCTTTTCCGGCTTCAAGAAGTCACGGACATACACCATATCGGCCTCCAGTAGCTGATTTAAACCCCGATATGGCTTATCGACAAAAAACGGATGTATCATTCTTCGTTTAATCGCGGCAAATGAATGAGGCACAAATCCGAGAGTACGCAACTCGAAATCGATGTCACTAAATAGTGGCTGATCTTTGTAGAGGGGAATGAATGATATTTCTGTCTGAACTGCGATTGCCTCCTTTAGGCGATTTCGGCCACTTCTGAAAATATTGAGCTCAGAACCTTGAACATCTATTTTCAAAAAATCAATTGATGGGATTTCTTTGATCTCGTCGAGACGGTAGGTCTGTACTGTAATTTGCCGAACAACTTGTCCCCAATCCAGGAAACCTGGGAAGTGTGCCAGGCTGTGACGATCAGGCGTCAATATGCTGGTCATGCCGCTTGCACTGCATATGTTTAGGGTTGCTTGCTCTCCGTCTCCAACCGCATAAGGCAAATAGAATTCCAAGTCGCTTTTTTGGCTATTCAGACTGTCGAGTGCATCTAATTGTGGTTCAAACCCGACGACGCGGCATAATCGGTTCTCCAACAGCCGCTTGTATGGAGGATCACCACCAATTGGATTGGCTCCGATGTCGATGACATTTGTCAGTCGAGAGGGTTGCAGGAGCTCGATGAGTTTATCGGTCATTTGCAATCCAGGCGGGGAGAAGCCGAAAAGCGGGCATATCGCATGCAGCCTACCGCGGTTGGCTGAGGGCCGCTAATGTCCACTGGGTCACGAGCTGGCCTCGCGTCAGGTCCACGCATGCCCGCCAAGCCCCCGATAACTGCCGTCGAAACGGGCTGAGGGCTCGGCAGTCAAGGCCAATAACGGCCATCAAGCTGCAGAGTTGGCCCGGAGTTCCGCCAATGCTACCTTGCCCGCACGGGTAGCTTCCGACATTGTTTCGAAAAATTCAGACTGTCGGACCGGCTTACTCTTTCCCGCCGCGTAAATTTCCCATCGCCACGATTTTGGCGGATGCCCCCTATTTTTGATAGCGAGGCTGTAATCAATCGGACTGAATGATGAGAGCGTTTCCATCC